>JAKUPQ010000021.1 GCA_022450665.1 Alphaproteobacteria bacterium
AATGCCAGTTTCCCTTCCTGTTTCCATAAATTGAGCGATTTCTCAACTTTGCCACCAGTATCGCTTGCCACGGCTTTTTTCCACCGCTTATCCAGCGTAAGGCGAATGTTTTTTAAGGCCTCTGCATCAGTTATAATATCTTCGGCAACCGTTAAATCATAGGCAGGATCACTATTCCAGTAGTTATCAAAACTATGAGATATCTTTGAAACCACAGGCCCAGCCGCCATCACATCCATATCGCTAAAATTATAATCGGCACTGGCATCAAAATATTGATCGCCCAAATTGCGCCCTCCAATAATCGCCGTTAAGTTATCGGCAATAAGCGCTTTATTGTGCATGCGTTTATTGGCACGTTCAAAATCAAATACCCATGTTGTCATGCGCAACACAAACGATTCATCTTGCAACACTACCGGATTGAACACGCGGATGGATATATTTGGATGACTGGATAAAAGCGATACTTCGCCATGCACCTTGCTTACTGCCAGCGAATCAACAAGCAGCCTGACACGCACCCCCCTGTCTGCCGCGCGCAGAATTTCCTCCAGCAGCATGCTGCCCGTGAGGTCATCTTCTACAATATAATATTGTAAATCTAAGCTATGCTCTGCAAAACGAATCATTGCCACACGTCCAAAGAAGGCTTCGCTTCCTTTAGTGATTAACCGGAATGCAGATTTTCCGGGGTTTGCATTGCGCCCTTCGATGATGCTTTTGCCAATGATGGTGTTGTAATCAGCTTTTAGTGCATATTGTTTTTCTTTTTGTGGGCTTCCTTGCGCCGCTTTAGTTGAGGTGGCGATACAGCCCGATAAGCAGAATATGCCTACAAGACACGCAACAAGAATTGATTTCACTTTGTAGACAGATATTGCACGCATTACATCACCGTTTTATATTTTTTCATTTCATTAACTGAATAACTTTAATTTTCCAGCCCACCCAGCATGATATATTTTATTTCTACATATTCTTCTATGCCGTATTTCGAACCCTCGCGCCCTAAACCAGATTCTTTAACGCCGCCAAAGGGAGCAACGGCGGTTGAAATCATTCCTGTATTCACTCCCACCATGCCAGATTCGATTGCTTCAGCAACTCGCCATATACGCGCCATATCTCCAGAATAGAAATACGCCGCCAATCCAAATGGAGTATTATTCGCCTTTTCAATGACATCTGATTCACTTTTAAACCGATACAACGGGGCAACGGGGCCGAAGGTTTCTTCACATGCGGGCAATGCATTATCTGGTACATCGCTTAAAATGGTAGGCTCATAAAACGTTCCGCCTTTTGCATGGCTTTTGCCACCTATCAGCACCTTGCCTCCTTTTTTGACCACATCTTCCACATGTTGCTGCACTTTTTTGAACGCGGCTTGGTTGATCAATGGCCCTTGAGCGACATCTTTTTCATCCCACGCTCCCACCGTTAACGTGGAAACTTTATTCATGAGCTTCTTTGCAAATTCATCGTATACAGCATCTTGCACGTAAATGCGGTTTGCACACACGCAGGTTTGGCCGGTATTGCGAAACTTGGAGGCAATACAGCCTTCTACTGCAGCGTCGATATCTGCATCATCAAACACGATAAATGGTGCGTTGCCACCCAATTCCAAACTGATCTTTTTCACATGATCGGCACTTCCGCGCATGAGCAGCTTTCCAACTTCCGTAGAGCCTGTAAATGAAATTTTACGTATAATAGGATTCTCGGTAAACTCTGCGCCTATATCCTTGGCATCGCCCGTCACCACGTTAAACACTCCTGCGGGAACGCCTGCTTCTTCTGCCAAAACAGCCAATGCTAAAGCCGAAAACGGCGTTGCTTTAGCGGGTTTAGCTACCACAGTGCAGCCCGCTGCCAGTGCTGGTCCAACTTTACGTGTGAGCATGGCATAAGGAAAATTCCAGGGAGTAATTGCGGCCACCACACCCACCGGTTGGCGAATTGCAAATAAGCGTTTATCTTTTTGTGGGCTGGCAATCACATCGCCATCTAGGCGTTTGGCTTCTTCTGCAAACCACTCTAAAAAAGATGCTGCATACTCCACTTCACCCAGTGATTCGCTAAGCGGCTTACCCTGCTCGCTCGACATTATAATGGCTAAATCATTTTTATTTTTAAGCAAAAGCTCGTACCACTTACGTAATATTGCTCCGCGCTCTTCGCCAGTTTTGCTGCGCCATTGTGGCCACGCATTATTCGCAAAAGTAATGGCTTTTGCCGTATCTGCCCGCCCTAAGTGAGGATCCGTGCCAATCACCGCTTGTGTTGCAGGGTTGAAAACTTCAATAGTTTTTTCATGCTCTGCGTTAATCCATTTTCCACCAACAAAGCATTGCTGCCTTAAAAGGCTTTTGTTTTCAATCTTCATGCGGGATTTCCCTTATACAGTCGTAAAAAGATTACTAATCAATGAATCATTAAACTACGTAATAAGAAATTAATTTTTCATATTCTTTATGAACAAATTTTTCTAGGTTGCATTAATTTAGCCGCAACAATCCATGTTATCATTTGAATAAACAAGCATTTAGTGCTATGTTTATATAAATTCTAAAGAAAGAAAATTTAACATTATGCTTCAATCATTTGGCTCGCAGCCTATACCGCAAAATGAAGACTTACGCCTATCCACTTTACATGCAACTAAGTTATTAGATAGCCCTGAAGAAGAAGAATATAACGCTATTACCCGTATTGCTAAGGCCTACTTCAACACCCCCGTTACTTTAATTAGCTTGGTTGATGCAAAACGCCAATGGTTCAAAGCAAAATGTGGGTTAGAAGCCAGCGAAACCCCTAGAGAAATTTCGTTTTGCACCCATGCAATTATGAAATCCAATGTTATGGTGGTGCCAGATGCCGCTGCAGACAAGCGTTTTAAAGAAAATCCTTTGGTAAAAGGCGAGCCTAATATTCGTTTTTATGCCGGGGCGCCTGTAATTATTCCCGATGGAATCATTCTGGGTACATTATGTCTGATTGACACCAAACCCAACCCTAATTTTTCTAAAGAAGATGAAGCGGTGTTGGCCGACATGGCGCTTTTAGTAGCAAGCTTGGCAGAACATAGTTTGTATAAACACGCTTACCTTAAACAATAGTAAAACTTTTTATTGCTATTATAGCGTCATGGGTTTGCGTTACATATTAGCAAGGTAAGTATGCCCACCAAACCAAAAACTGTTTTAATGAGCGATTACGCCAGTAAGTTTGTTTGCATTGGTGCAACATGCGAAGACACCTGCTGTACTGGATGGTCGATTGATGTTGATGAAGAAACACATGCAAAATATCTGCGTAAACGCGGATTGAAAGACGTTAGCTTTACATCTGCTGACAATAATCATTTTATGCGTTGCGACAGCAACACAGGCTATTGCGAGCAGAATAATGAGGGTTGGTGCAATATTCAGCAGCAACATGGCGAAGAATATTTAAGTGAAACCTGTTATTTTTTTCCACGGACTCTTCGTAAAATTGACGATCAGCTATTTATGGGCATTAGTCTTTCCTGTCCTGAAGCTGCAAAATCGGTATTACTTGGAAACACTCCCCTTATTCAACGTACGGCTTCTGTTATGGAGCGGAAAATAAAAAAAGTTCCTAATCGCGCCCCTCAATATTTGAATTTTGAGATGGCAATGGAAATTCACACACAAATTATAACCGCATTACAAAATCCAGACCTGACTATTGACCAGCAGATTGGGCGGTTGATTGCGCTGTGCTATGCCCTTTCGGAAACAGAGCAAATTAGCTGGCATGCAGCTACCACATTTTATATGAACAGCCTCGCGCCCTCTCCTCCATCTCCCCCCAGGACTGTAGATAATATTCATATTTTATTGGGTTTATTTTCTGTTGCCGTCACACTGGAGTCACAATTCCATCCACGCTTATATCGCACCATTCGCGATATCGAAAAATCATTGCATGTACAGCTGCATTGGGAAAATGGTGTATTAGATTACAGGCCTGACAACACCGAGGCGGTGGATGCTTTGTTGGCCTCGTGGCCGAAGTATAAACCGCATTACGAGGATTTTTTCAGAAAATGGCTTATAAATTATGCAATTAACAACGTTTTGCCTTTTGCAGGGCTAGGAGTATCTCCCAAAGAACAAGCGTATTTTCTGGTGATATATTATGCTTCGCTACGCTTGGCGGTTATGTCGGCGTGCTATCTTAAAGAAGCACCTATTAGCGAAGATGAAGTAGTACGCATTTTTCAATCTATCTCGCGTTTATACGATCAAATTGTGGATGCCGAAATATTTTTTACCACCTTTGATGATCCTCACTGGAAACATGAAAGCAGCTTACGCGCTATCATAGGCATTTAATCGGGCGTGATGAGTCCCAGCTTTTTAGCTAGTGGGTTAACTGTCCAGCCCTGCAATAACAACGAAATAAACACAATGATAAATGCGGTATTAAAGTAATAATGCGCGCTGGGTATTCCTGCCATGGCAGGAATGAGTGCAAGATATATCGGCACTGCGCCACGCAGCCCAACCCATGAAATAAATGTTTTTTCCTGCCATTTAAAGCCGCTACCGAGCATACATACCCACACCCCTGCCGGACGCGCCACAAAAAGCAAGGCCATGCTTACCCATAATGCCGGAGCAAGATATTGCAGCAATTGAGAAGGGGTAACCAACAAGCCCAACACCAGCATCATAATAAGCTGCGCCATCCATGCAAGACCATCGCTGAATTGTTTGATAATGGTCATGCGCGCATAACCACTTGCGGCAAAAGTGAGTCCCGCCAAATATACCGCCAAAAAGCCGCTGCCACCCATTAAGTTAGCACCGCCATAAATAAGCAAGCCAAATGCTAATGTTACGATAGGATACAAGCCTGCATCGAGTTTTAAGCGTTTCAGCATATAGGTCATGCCATGGCCACCTGCAATGCCTGCAAAAAGACCAATGAGCATTTGCTTCATGAACAAAAATAAGAATGGCGCCCAACCTACTGATATATCATTTTTAAGAAGCTCCACGCAAGTGATGGTTAAAAACACTGCCATAGGATCATTAATGCCGGATTCCACTTCTAACGTATATTTCACTTTATGCGCCAACTGAATACCACGCTGTTGCAACAACAAAAATACCGCTGCGGCATCGGTTGAAGCTACAATTGCACCAAGTAGCAAGCCATAAATCAGATCCACATCCAAAACCCACGCCGCAAACGCGCCGGTAATACTTGCCGTGGCCAACACACCTAAAGTTGAAAGCAACAAAGCATTTGCTAAGCTTGCTTTAAAAATCCGCATGGGAGTTCGCACACCACCATCAAACAAAATAATCGCCAAAGCCAAAGAGCAGACTGTGAATGCGGTTTCTATATCGTCGAATTGTATGCCGCCCGGCCCATCTTCTCCGAAGAAAATACCTACGCATAAATATGTTAGCAAGATTGGCGAGCCAATGCGTGACGATAGTTGCCCTACGAAGACACTCGATAGCACAATGATTGCGCCAATAAAAAATAGCGTATTGGAAAATTCCACCGGACTTCTTTCTGCATTGATATTTGGCCGCTATACTAACGATATCGTGTTAAATTACCAGTTTACTCTTGCATATCCGCACAATATTCGGCATAGTATGCGCTCTGTGAATGATAATCAATATCAAGGTAAACCATGAAGCATTTCTTAGCGTATCCTTAGCCGCCATCACACTGGCAACGTTTTCTCTGCCCGCATTGGCAGCAGAAGAATTTACCATTGTCATTAAAGATCATAAATTTACCCCAGAAACGCTGGAAGTACCCACTGGCAAGAAAATCAAACTAATTGTTAAGAACGAAGATCCCACACCCGAAGAATTTGAAAGCCATGATTTGATGCGCGAGAAAATCATCAACGGAAACAGTAAAGGCATTGTTTTCATCGGTCCATTAGAGCCAGGTGAATATAGCTATTTCGGTGAGTTCAATATGGACACCGCCTTAGGAACCATTGTAGCAAAGTAAGAATATGTTTAGCAGCGCCATAATATTTTTTAGAGAAGTCTTTGAAATTGTATTGATTGTAGGAATTATTCTTGCAGCGACTCGCAATCTTCCCGGCCGTACACGCTGGATAGCACTTGGGTTTGCAGGTGGTATTGCCGGCTCAGCACTGCTAGCATTCTTTACCGAAAATATTTCAAACTTCGCTGATGGCCTCGGCCAAGAAATTTTTAACGCCGCTATTCTATTTACCGCTGCTGGGTTTATTGCATGGACTGTCATTTGGATGAAACGCCATGCCCGTGATCTAAAAGGACATTTTAATCGCGTAGGCGAAGCGGTTGCTGCAGGTGACATTCCCTCTTACAGTTTATCTGCCGTTATTGCACTGGCCATATGGCGAGAAGGCTCTGAAATGGTATTGTTTTCTTATGGCATGCTCGCCAGTGGCAACCTGACACCCTCCACCCTTGGTTTGAGCGCCATAATGGGGCTATGCGCCGGATTGATAACTGGTTTACTATTCTATTATGGCTTGCTCAAAGTTTCCTCCCGCTATTTCATGCAATTTACAAGCTGGCTTTTAGTGCTGCTGGTAGCAGGCATGATGTCGCAGGGAGTTGGCATGTTAGTTGCGGCGGGCTATTTCGAAACGCTTTCGGCCACAGTATGGAATAGTTCTTGGCTCATTGCTGACAGCACGATGATCGGTCAATCACTGAACGTGTTAATTGGCTACACATCGCGCCCAATGATAATTCAAATTATCGTATATGTTGGCACATTACTTGCACTATATAGCTTCATGAAATTGGCTGAGACACGCAGTAATTCCAAATATAAAAACAACAATCTAGCGGATGCAGCTTGAAACGTTAGTGTGTGCTAAATTGCGGGGCAGATATTAATCCCATCCGCTTACCAATAATGGCATTCATCCGCGATTTAAGAAGCGTATTGTAAACCAAAACAGACTTATTAAATGCCTTGATAGAGGCACCTAAATGTTCCGCATTGTCTTTCAGACTTTGCTGTATAGCTGGTAGCGTTGCATTGCCTGCTAGATTTGGGTTTTTATGAATGGTTTCCAGCATTTCACGGGCATGCGCTTCAATACGCCAGTGAAGTTCACTACGCTTCTCAACATCGCTTTGATCTGTGGCAGCTTCTTCAGCTAATACATGTTGTAGCTGATGGGTATTTTCTTGCGTTGGGGGCGTTTCTGGTGCCAGCCAAAAGCTCTGTAAATCTCCGTAGAGTGCATAGCGCGTGTGCAGCGCCTGATTCACCTGTGCCCAAAGCGTATTCATACGCTCTTTCTGCTTGAGTACATAATGAAAACACACCGCTACCCATAAAAAATAGCCTGCAAGCACAAACACAATGGTGGCATACACATAATACATGACATTTCCTTCAGCCTTTAGATATAGCGCGCTCGCTAATTGCTTCACGTCGCAAGAACAGCCCTAAGATTAATGCGATTAGTGCTGCAAAACCAGATAAAAAAGAAGGAACAATAGAATCCATGATACGCGGTAGTCGTGATTTATCAGGCGCATTGTTGGGGTAAAGCAATGTTATATCATCGCCGCTGGTATGTTCTGGTTTGATCACACCATCTTTCAATATTGTAGTAATACGTGCGCCATTTGGTAACGGCATGCTTACTATTAAATGAAACAAGCGCTGAGTACTATTGCTATTAATACGGGTTGAACGCACCTCGACACTCACCACCTTACCTGTAACCAAAGTATGGCTGTTGTGAATGTCGCGGTAATGTGAGAACAAAACCGAAAACACGATCAACAATATTACCGTTATTGTAAAAGCAATCCGATGAGGCACTCTCACCCCTCCTTACTGCACTACATTTTAGCAATTATTTCGGTGCAGTCGCCTCAGATTCTCTTAAACTTGGGGTATTGCTTCCCGAACGACGATCGTAGTTTGGTTGTGTAGTTTCATCTTCACCGAACTGATACCATTTTTTCTTGGAGATTGGTCGTGGTGTAGCACCCGAGGTACGTACGCCCATGTTACGGTTGAAGATACAAACCACATCTTGTCCGTGACGTAAAGTAAACTGTGCTGCCACACGCTCAACAATGATGTAATTGCCACGGGCGCGGAAGTTGATGATTGATTCACTACCATCACCATGTACTAAGAAAAATGCTGGCACTTCTGCGTTTTTATCACGAAATTCAAAATAGGTGAATTCACCATCGTCAAAAATACGAATGGGCGAAATTTCTTCTGCGCCAGTAAGCGCATAATCGAAGTTGTACTTTTCTGGCTCGATCATCGGGTCAGGCACGCTATCAATATAGTTACTCACGCCAATGCCTGCACCGCGTCCATAGATAAAGCGCATAACAAACACCATATCCGGATCATTGATATTTTCTGCCATTTCGGCATGTAACTCAAAGTGGTATGTGCGTTTGTTGGTAATCACTGTCATGTTTGTCAATGCATCTTGCTGCACCGGCTTAATAAATATACGATTTCCGGCTGGTGTGATTTGCCAGGTAACCGAATTTCCCATCGAGACGGTAAAAACTTCTTCGTCTGATTCAAATTCAATTACGGATTGATAATCATAATGGCCGACAAACTTGAACACTTCATTTGCATTATATACTACGGTTCGAATGCGTTTATCGGCAGCTATTGGCTTGGATTCTTTAAGCGCGTAAGCAGGTTGGGCGGTCGAAAAGGTTAGCACGGTAGCGGCGCTGACGCCCATAACACATGTTAAAACCAAGGTTCGAAAGGTGTTTTTCATAGTTATTCCAATCCTAATTGCTTGCTATTGTAACCGGTTACCTTGAATATCATCGGGGTAATAGCTCCAGTCACTTGGTCTACATGAATTTTCGAGAAACGGAAAGTAATATCTGCTCCCCATATAGATTTTCTCTCTTCTGCTCCGCCTTTTTCTGTTGCCACATACTTTGCTTTTGCACTCACTTGTAGCATTTCGGAGTCGTTCCCTCCACCGGGAGATACCACTTCTGTGTCGATAATATCAATATCAATGACATCAATACTACGTGTTGTATGGCGCTCATAAAGTGCTGTAGGACTATTAATGCTTTTATACAGCATCACATAATCATCATAAACCTGTGGTTCGCTAAGAACAAAAACGCGCTTGAAGTTAGCTTGTTGCTGCTCGATATCATACGCTTCACGCACGTTAATAAAGTTATTTGCAAACCATGTCATTACCACAAAATTTGGATCTTGCGCGGGGTTTTCGGTCAATTGCTCAACCCGTGCAACTTTATCAAAAGAGTTAGGCACGCGCACAATCATAGTTTTTGTGTCGCTAAGTGGCATAAGCACAAACAGCCCGATAAGCGCCATAATGGTAATGAAAAACGCAAAGGCGGTAATAATAATCAGCAATGCGCGCTCGCTGATGGGTGAATGATAGCGCGTACCATACCAACGCATAGCATCGCGAAAATACTCACCAGATTCAATGCTCTCGGTAACGTCGTTTTTTATATCACTCACGCGTGGGTGCCTTTAGTTTGTGAAAGCCATTAACAATTTATTGCGATGTTAGCCTATATTCAAATTGAAAGAAAGTGCAAGAAAGGATTTACAAAATCATTTTACAATTCTATTGTATTTTTAGCTTTAATAAAATTGCAAGAAAGTTTTATTAATATATGCTATAGTGGGTTCTAAGGGAGGATCCGAGCTATAGTGGGTTCTAAGGGAGGATCCGACCGCTGGCTTACACTGCCAACATCAAGCTCAGCCTTGGTTTGCGGTCTTAATTTTGCAAAATATACTAGCAAGGTGCGGGTGATGCGCAACTGCCGTTATGCTATAAAGACCAACACAGGCAGGTCTGATATGAAAAAAATTGGTTTCATTACGTTATTCGCTATTTTGGCACTGCCTATTAGTATGGCACATGCCGTATTAACCCGCGATGACCTCGAAAAAGATCCCCGCGCTGGCTCTACAGACGAATTTGTATGCCCACAGGCATGGCCTGTCGATTGCACCCGTGGTTCTGGTGGCTCAACCGGATGTGGTGGTTGGCAAATTATTAAAGACCTCGCCGAACCAGAAGTGTGGCCTGACTCTAGAGGTAATGCCTGCAGTACCGGCGTACGTATTGGATTAGGCAATCGCCTTGCAGAAGGGCAACCTGTGGGTGCTATGTTCCCTGGCACGGTCATTTTTTCACAATCAGGAGATTTTCGCAGTGGGGATTTTGAAAGCCGCGACTATGGCGGAGTAGTTATTATTGAGCTAAATCTGGATGACGGCTCGCCACAATGCTATCTGCGCTATATGTTTCTTGATCGCCGCGATTTAGTCAAAACCGGCACAACTGTTGAAGCCGGGCAGCAAATTGGCTCGGTAGCCAGTAGCGATATGAACGTTACAAAAGACTGGTGGCGACGTGAATGGCCACAAATGCAGCAATCACAGGTTAAAATAGATATCGGTTGTGATGAAGCGCTGGTAAATTACCCGCAATTTATGCCATTCGAGCCGTATACCGGCTCTGGCCCCCAAGATGAACAAAGCTGTCCTTTAACAAAACTTCGCTTCCCAACGCCACCTTTAGAATATCTTGCTTCTTTTGATGCCGCTTCTAATGCGCAGTGCCGTGTTGGCTTCCGTACGGATGCGCGTGGACAGCATGAACGTGAAGGCGTATTAATTTCCGAACCACAGGATAATAGTGAGCTAACCACCTCTCTTACAGGGCAATATGTTGAAAAAGTAAAGCCACGCGGATTTATTAAACGCAAAACCACCCCCGTACGCTCCACATTTGGCAACGCCAACACCCGTGAAGACCTTTGGAATGGTGAATTAGAACGCACCGGCAACGGCAATTTGTTCCGTAACCATTCTGAATACGCAAAGGCAACAAACCTGCGCTGCGCCAATATGGAGCGTGTATTAAACGGACAAGGGAATACCGAGGCCACCCCTGAAGAAATCCGCGAATATTTAACCCATTGCAGCAACCAATATATTTTAGGGCGCTCTATGGCATTTCAGGTGTATGAACAAGCGCAGCTTGGTATCGCGGCATTAAATGCCCCGCTCCCCATGCACCTGCGAGAGTTTTTGGATGCGGAAGAACGTGTTGAATATGAAGATTGGTTGGCTGCCGGTGCCGACAACCGTATCGAAGTGCAGCATCTTATTGATAAAGTATTCTATCGCGAATTATGTCAACCACTAGCGATGCAAACCCTTGAATTTCAGGACTACGATGTCGAAAAAATTCTTGATCGCTCGTGGTATGATTTATTGGTTCAATGGCCCATTGATAATGGCTTGGGACAGATCAACAATCCGCCAATGAAAGAAATTGAAATCAATGATTATGCTGATTACCCTTATGAGCGTATTATTGATCCTGCACACCCGTTTTCCCCTCGCCATATTTTCGCCGAAACAGATCGTGAGCGCTATCGCGATTATGGCGTGCAATGCGCAAAAACCCCTGTGGATTTAATTTTAGGACGCTTTGGTGATGGCATAGACCGTGATATGGAGGTGCTGGGCGCACGCGACACCGTATTTCATTCATGCATCAAATGCCGTATTGACCTCAACGAAACGAGAGAAGCGTGTATTCCTGATCCATTTAGCTTTACCAATGCTGGCGGGTGCGATGGTGGCTTTGGCCCCCTTACCGCCGATGGTGAATTATGCACCAATCTTGATCCGGCTTTAAAAACATTGATGAGTGCTTTAGAAGCAGAATTTGGTTTGTATCCTAACCTCCTGCACGCGGTAGCAACCGCAGAAAGCGGCTGCTCTGCTACTGCCACCTCACCCGTAGGTGCACAAGGTATGTTCCAGTTCATGCCAGCGACAGCAGCGGCTTATGGTATCAACCCCTGGGATCCTGAACAAGCAGCTCGAGGCTCAGCACGTTATTATAAAGACAGCGCTGATACATTCGATTGTGATTTACCGCTTATGCTTGCTTCCTATAACTGTGGGCCGGGTTGTGCAGCCCAGTTCCGCGATGGCATACGCACTAGCTTGCCTACAGAAACTCAAGGATATATCACTAAAATTCAAGCCATGCTGGGTGGTTCCGCTACTGGCTGTAGCGTAGGTGGACCTGCTGGCGGTGGTGTGCCCGGCGCTGGCGGTGGCACAGGTGGCGGCGACGTATTTGGCGGTGGCCCCGGCACATGTACACCCTTTACAGACCCTATAGAAATTGGCGATCCAGGCGCAACAGAGCCTTGTACACCAGGTGCACCTGTTGGCTTGGGAGGCTTTGATCCTTCCGGCTGCCCAGGAAGCTATGTTGGTAATGCCAATGCATTTGATAATGGTACGGGTGGAAAATGCCCTCCTCTAAGCTATCCTACCCCCGATCTTGCCGGTCTCGGCTTTTATGGATGTCATGGCCGTTTCTTCTACCCTCCAGGGTGCGATGGTGCATGCCAAGCACGCTTTAACAGCGGTTGCACAAGATTGAGAGGGTATCCATACTCACCTAAAAGCATTATTTGTACGGATGGTTGCCCCGGACGTATTCATGAAGGCATGGATATTGCCTTTGAATTTGGAGTTCCCGTATATGCTTCTGCCGATGGGGTAGTGCGGCGTATTAACAGCAGTGGATATGTTTTCATTGATCACTCCGGCGCGTGTATCGATCCTGCTTGCACCAAACGCTTTGGTAACGGTGTGGAAACACGCTATTACCATATGGGTATGGATCGCGTTATCGTAGCTGAAGGCGACAATGTTACACGCTGTCAGCAAATAGGATCTGTAGGCGATAAAAACATCGAAGGGGTGCCGCATTTGCATTATGAGGCACGAGATGTTGGTAGCAAAATGTTCCCTGGTGATACATTTGGATATTATGCATTAGACCAAACAGAGCGTTACCATGCGCATGTGGAAGATAAATCCTGCACCGGCGGCTTGACCGATGCAGAGGCGCGCATGGGTGACCAAGGCATTTGTAAAATGAAACTCCCTGTGGAAGTTCGCGGCCAGAACGATCTCGATCCGCCGCCATTCCTTGAAGATTTTGATTACAAGAATGTAGAAGTACCTGTACCCGGATCGGAAGGACATCACACCGTATTCGATCACGAAGTTGGTGGTATGATATATGAAGGAGCATGGACCCGTTGTACGGATCCCCTGCTTCCGCCAGATGCAGAAACCTTATGCACATCGCTCAATGAAGACAATGCCCCCGGTGGAGGACCCGGTGGAGGCGGCGGTAGTGGCAGCCCTGTGGATCCCGATCCAGGTGCTACACCTCCCCCAGCTACTGGTAGTGCAGGTTATATCAATCCAATACCATGTGGAGTAGTCACAAGCGAATTTGGTATGCGCGTGAACCCTGTTTCCGGTATTTTAAAACTGCATGGCGGCGTTGATATTGCAGATGGCCAAAGTCCTACGTCCGTACCGCTTTTAGCAGCATCCGGTGGCACAATCAGCATACGAAGTTCTGATCCAAGCTATGGTAACTTTACACAAATTACTCACGCTGATGGATCCGTAACACGTTATGCTCACCAAAGCTCTGCATGTCCTTTAACAATAGGGCAAAATGTAGTGCAGGGACAAGTGATCGGCTTTCAAGGTGCTACAGGTAATGTTACTGGATCACACTTGCATTTCGAAGTAAAAGAGACGGCAACTACCGAACGCATTGATCCGCAACCGTTAATTCCTGCACAGGCACCTGGAGCACCAATGTGTGCATCTTACTATAATGCAACATGCGGCAATGTTATTAGCGGGCAGCCTACCGGCGGTGGACTTGGTGGGGCAGTTGGTAAGACTCTCTGCATCCAAAAGCCCTGCTCTTTGCGCTATGATCATTCGGATCTGGTATCGCAATGCGCATGGGCCGAAGACAAAGGTGGCTGCGGCACACTCGGCAACTACTTCCAACGTTACGAAGGAGATTCCGGTGGCGATTGCTGCTATAAGGCAACCGCGCCCGTTGCACCGCTCAACACACTCAAGCTCCGTCCGGGCTATGATGGTGAAGCGAAAGTGGTAGGTGCTATCAACGCCAATCAAAGGCAACGTGGCGGTTGGCCGGGGGTTCGCGTCGATGACAGCAATTCCGAAGGGCTTAAAGGCGAAGGCGGCAACGTCAACCCTAGCGCTGCTAATCCCGGAATACCGGAGGGCTATACTTTCCATGAACATTTCCGCGACCACCGCCCCTATATGCGTTGGTGGGACACGGGAGCTGAAAGTGGCAACATATTAATGGACAGCGCCGAAGCTGAAAGCATTGATGGCTCTTATGATGCACTCGTAGGTGTAGGCGTTGAAAAGAACTCCTGCGGCTATGGTGGCTGGGGTGACCCTGAGCTATCAGATCCCAATACCAGCTGGATGGAAATGAAGCTCTATCAGGCACGCTCACAATATATGACTGGTCTGCGTTGTATTTCACGTTATGAAAAAATGTTCAAACGCGGTGCAGCAGAAGATTATGTATTGAGTCTGGCTGGCGGTAACTTCTACAGTGCATTAACCGGCACCACCAGTACATCGGCCACTAGTATTCTTTGGCCACTGGGTTGGCGTGGATATGTGTCGGAGCCTGTGCAGGCGTTACGCTTCCCTTATTTAATCAGCATGCCGCCAACAGCAACCGGTGGCACCCCCCAATACACCAATGCTACAGGGGCGCTTATTGGTGGCGGTCTGGATCAGGCACTACCCGGCGATATCCTGATTTGGGACGAAGCCGTAGTTGGGGAAAATCGCATGCCGCATGTGGCCTATGTCGTTGCAGCCAATAATGAAGCTATGCAACGCGGCATGTCTGGTGGTGGCGCAAACCCAGATTATGTACTGACACCTAAGCGTTTCTTCCCGCCACCAGAGCGAGATGAAGTAACACCACATATACGTATTGCAGATTATAATTTCGGTAAATACCCCGATGTATGCGGCAATACTAACTGGTGGGGCGTTGGTCCAGAGCGGACGCTTTATAAAGGCGAGATACCAGAGAATTTAAGTGCAGCAGCCCAGCGTAGAAATATCGATGACACAAGCTGCGATAATACCGATCTGATTGCCTGCGTAGAAAACTATTGGGGTGATGTTAAAATTTACCGCCCGTGGTTGGATGTGCGTGACTAATGTCAGGTTGTTTTAAGAACAAGTGAGGTTTGCAATGTTAACTGGATCATATATACATTCACTGCGGCATCTTCGAACGCAAGTTTCATCGTTTTTGTCAATCGCATTGATGTGCCAAGTATTTACATTTGGTGCTATTGGTGTGGCCACTGCCCTCACCCCCTCGGCGGCTCAAGCACAGTATAATCCTGCGGCGGCTGCCACTCGCTGTCGTCAGTTTACTACGTCAGAACGCAATATGCGCGCTCTGGCAGATAACAATGCAGCACTGAACGCATTTGTTATTTGCATTGATTTAGGTGTAGATCCACCATTGAAAGCGCGTCAGGAATATGGTCGCGGCCCTGCTGCTGGTGTAAGCATGGCGCAGGTATCTGGCCGTACTTGTCCACCATTTGCTACCTGTCTGTACGGAGCGCGTGTATTTGATGAGGTGAAGCCTGGCCCACCCGCCGGCATCAGCCGCCGTCAGTTGATGGGTGCGCCATAAGTGTCACGCTGAGTTAACGCATAGGTCGTGCAATCGTTTTTCGGCAGATGCTTTACCGCTTCCATCACCTACATGAAGCCACACCCCTTCATGCGCAATACCCCTGAAATATGGCAGCGTGCGGTCGGGGTTGATGCTTTTGTTATACAGTACATTCATAGAGAATGCCCCGTCAGGAGCATCATTGAAGATACGTGGGTGCAACAATTGAATACCTGCAAAAATAAATGGTACGGTTTCGTGCTCTCCCCGCCGTTGCAGCACCCCTTCCGCACCCATGGAAAAGTCTCCCCGCCCATAATATCCTGAGGCATTAGCGGCGCTGGCCATCAGCATCAGCCCATCCATCTCTTCGGGATCCCAACGCTCTGCCATAGATTGCAACAAAGGGCGGGCGCCATTCAAACTAATTACATCGCTGTTGAGTACAAAAAACGGCTCATCGCCCAATAGCGGTAAGGCATTTTTGATACCACCTCCCGTTTCAAGTGGCTCCCCCTCTTCGCGGGAGATAATAATGGTGGGGCTGGCGCGCTGGCTCAAATACGCTTCCAGCACATCTGCCATATACGACGTATTTACTACTACTTCATTAATCCCAGCGCTTTGCACTAAATCCAGCGACCAATCAATGAGCGGTTTGCCACCAACTTGCACCAAAGGCTTAGGCACCGAATCGTCATGGCTACGCATGCGTTTGCCATAACCCGCGGCCAAAATCATTGCTTTTTTAGGAAAGTAACCCTTCATGATATTGCACTCGCCGGAGTTAAAGTAATTGCCCCACGCCATTGCGGCTGAATATGCTGTTCGATCCAGTCGCGAATATCCGCCATTACGGGGTGCTGTAAATCATGCATGAAATGTCCCCAGACGCGTGGTAAAAATTTAGTGTAGTGGGTTTTACCATCGCGTATCCCAAGACGCACAAATATGCCAATAATTTTTGCTTGCCGCTGCGCGCCTAAGATCGCGTATGTTTGCATAAAGCTATCATAATCACACGAAGTCAGAGTGCAATAATGCTCAATTGCAGCTTCGACCGTTTGTGGCAAAACATCGCGCCGCGCATCTTCGAGCAGCGACACCATATCATAAGCGCAATGGCCAATAAGCGCATCCTGAAAATCCAGCAGCCCTACTCGATTCACCCTCTCGCGTTGTGGTAGCCACAATAGATTATCTGCATGATAATCACGCAATACAACCACATTATTTTGCAGGGGATATTTTGCTAAAAGCTGGCTCCATAACGCCAAAAACTCTGCATTAAGCGTTTCACATTCGGCAGCATCGTTAATCACTGCAGGCATAAACCAATCGGTAAATAATGCCAACTCGCGCATGAGTGCTGCGCTGTTATATTCTGGCACATTCAAACTGATAGGGCGCTGAATGTTATCATTATGTAAATGCGCCAATGCTTCAATTGCTGAAAGATATAGTTGTTTTTCCTGATCCGCGAGCGTTGCATCATTGCAATTAGCCAATAAGCGTGTGTAGGAATCATCACCCAGATCTTCTAACAGCAAAAACCCATTTTGCTTATCCTCTGCAATAATTTGCGGCACTGTCAGACCAATGCTTTGCAGATATTTATCCACCAGTATAAAAGGCGCAATATCTTCTTTTTCTGGTGGCGCATCCATTAGCACCGCTTGCTTGCCATTATGGAACACACGCTCATAACGGCGAAAAGAGGCATCTCCGGCTAAAGGCTTTAATGTAGCTCCTTGCCACCCGGCATCATCCACAAATTGCCGCATTGCCTCTGCACGCGTTGCAAACTGTTTTTCTTTTAACGTTTTAGTCATGGCGCGATGCATCCCATTTATATCTAATCTCTTTTAATGTGGCTACCATAGTTCCACTGGCAGCAACATGCAATCTGCGACCATCATTTTTATCATCATGGGAAATGGTGATTTCAAGACGGGTAGCGGGCCATAATGCTTCGGCAATTTCTGGCCATTCGACAATTACCAATGCATTTTCTAAGGTTTCTTCCAAGCCTAATTCCCAACATTCCTGCGGATGCTCCAGACGGTATAAATCAAAGTGCTGAATCACAAAAGCACCTTTTTCTGGCATGGCGTCATAATTTTGCACCAGCATAAAACTAGGACTTACAACTTCTGTGTTTTCACCACACAAGCTGCGAATAAAAGCACGTGCAAAAGTGGTTTTTCCTGAGCCTAGCGTACCTTTTAGCAATATGGTTTCGTGTCCATGCATAAACGCTGCAAAACACTGTGCAAAACCAAGTGTATCCGTCTCGTTTGGCAAGGTAATATCCCAGCGATATATGTGTGTTGCGTCCATTCACCGAAGCTAGCACATTGTAATATGTTGTGCTAGTATGCAAATGGCTAGGCAACCACAAGATGTTGATGCATGGCCGAAAAAAAATTGCTAAAGTGGCCTTATGAACGCAAATATCGACACACAAAACAACGATTCAAACGATAACAACAATACAGCCGCGCTTTTTGTATCGCTCTATGTTGTGTTGCTGGCGTTTTTTATTCTGCTTACTTCTAATTCTCAATTCGATGCTGAAAAAACCAAAAACGTTACTGATAGCGTGAAAAAAGCATTCTCGATGGATGTACCAACCGATACTAATATAAAAACCCCTACCCATGGCAGTGAAGTTAGTGTGAAGCAGTTTTTTAATGAGTTGCAAACCGCTGTACATAGCATCGTACCCATTGAAGAAATGGATGTTATTACTGATGGACGCACCATGGTTATGAAAATGCAAAGCACTGCGTTATTCAACCGAGATGATCCAAACTTGCGCTACGACCGCCGAGATTTTTACCGGCGTTTAAGTGACATCATGACAAAATGGCGCGAGGGAATGCGTATGCAACTCGAGTTTTTGCAAGGGGTGGATAAATCTGCTCAAGCCAGTACTGCTTCTACACTAGAAATCACCCGCGCCGGAAATTTTGCACGCTTTATGGAAAATCGTGGCACTATTCCACAAAGCCTCAGCGTTGCGCTTGAACAAAATGCGCCCGATACTATCACCATGATATTCACTGTTGTGTCGCTCGATACCACTAAACTTAATTTTATGAAAGAAAAAGCACCAGACACAGCGCCCGCACAAGGGGCTATTCCCTTAAGTAACATGAAAGCTAAACCATGAGCGTGTATGACCCATATTCTGTGGATGGCGAAGACGGCATGATAAGCGCAAAACCTAAGCCAGCCAATACCGCATGGATGATGACCGTGGCAGATCTATTCTCTTTGATGCTTACTTTCTTTGTGCTGCTTTATTCTATGTCGGTTATTCAACGCGAGAAATTTGATGAAATTTCCAATTCACTCATGCAACGGCTCAATGTGGTGTTGCAAGAAGAAGAACCGGTGATACTAAGCGAAAAATGGCAGATTCCTCGCGCTACATTTACCTATGCACGGGGCTTGGATTACCTTAATCGCGTAATAGACCAGCGCTTTGAAGGCGTAGACGCGCTAGAAGGGGTAGTTGTCTCACGTGGGCAAGATCGTATTACTCTTTCGCTTACGAGTGACACCATGTTTAAGCCTGGCAGTGTGGATATTGAACCAAAAGCCCAGCAAATGCTGATTCAAATCGGGCGTTTTCTTAGTAATTTAGGCAATGCCATTACCATCGAAGGCCATACCGATCCCCGACCTATCAATACTGCTCAGTTTCCTTCAAACTGGGAGCTTTCTATGGCGCGTGCTGTAAGTGTAGCTAATACATTACGCGCTCAAGGCTATCCTTATACGATTGATGTGTATGGATTTGGTAGTTCACGCCATGATCAACTGGCAATGCTAACGCCCGAGCGCCGCGATCAACTTTCACGCCGAGTAGATATTATTGTGAGGGAAACCGTTGCAAAATATTAGCCAATCAGCGTATGTTTCATATATCAAAGTGGGGAATTCTCTCTGCACCTGCGCCACTTCCTGCATTGGGTATAACATCGCATGAGCGTCATAAAAAATGCAGCAATACTTGGTGGCATGTTGGCCATTTTTGGCACAAGCCTCTTGCCGTTCTCCTTTGCATTGGCGCAAGCTACACCAGGCAACCCCATGGTAACGGGCAATGTTATCCGCGATTATGCGCGCATAACTTTCTATTGGCCGCAAAAAATTGATATGATTGCCACCACCAGCGGCAAAAAATTAATTGTCAAATTTGATAGAGATGTGAACCCTGATTTTGGGGCAATATTGCGTTCACTGTATCCTTATGTGATAAAAGCAGAGCTTACTGGTAGCCAACGTACAATAATTTTTACCATGAAAGAAGCTTACGCTATTCGTAGCTTTATCACCGATTCTGAATCCGGTGTGGATATTCTAGGAATATATGAAGAGCCACCGGCGCTAACGCCTGAAACAGCAACACCAACCGTTACTGACTCTCCAGCGCAATTGGCAATAGAGTCGCCTTCTGCTGCGCAAGTCACTCCTGAAACCACCCCGCCAGCACCTGCTGCTATACGTGAAAATATTGATGCGCCACCACCAGAGTTGCTGGCAGCAACACCTACAATTCCTTCAACATCGCCAAAGCCACAGCCTGCTCCGATACAGGCGCCTGTTGTGCAAGCCGCCCCTGTTATTGAAGCTCCGTCACCTAAGGCAAAACCGCGTACACGCCCTGTGAGAACGCCGCAGCCCGATCAAACAAAGGCAGCACCTGTTATTAATGTGCAACAAAACACGGTTGCGCCACCAGCACCGCCTAAAAAACAACCGAAACCGCAAGTCGTAGCTCAAGCTATTCAGCCAGCACCTGAAAAACCCAGACAAACTCTTGCTCAACCGCAAACACTTCCGACTACTTCGCAGCCAATAGCTATGGCAGCCCGTAATAAAACCACAGCTGCGCCAGCTTCCGCAGAAAAAGTAGTTAAAACTCCTCTTGTAGAAGCAAAACCAACGCCTGTGCCAACGCAAGCAGCGACTACGCCTGCTGCTCCTGCTAAAGCAACGCCAGCAGTGGCCACAACAAAGTCTTATGCCCCCACCGAGAAATTTGGCGATATTCAGGGCGAGCGTCTTAAAATAGAGCATAGCATCATAAACAAAGAACCAGATTTGCGTTTTGGATTTAAAGAAAGAGTAGCAGCGGCATCGTGGCAGCGTGGACGCACCGTCATGCTGTGGTTTGACAAACCGGTTACGCTCACTGGCCTAACAGATGTAAAAGCAAAAAGTACCAGCTGGCTTGACAGTATTGAGCAGTTGGGAGGTGACAGCTATACACTTTTGAAAATTGACCTAAATACCGATGTTAGCCTCAACACCCTCAAAGACCGCGAAGGCTATGGTTGGCATACCCGCGTAATGAGCACCAACGCCAAACCCGACAATAAGATAACGCCAAATATTACAAAAATTCGTAACCAAGCCGCTGTATTCTTACCTGCGACTCAAACGCCGGAGCCAAAAAAGATTTATGACCCCATCATAGGTGATATGCTATATATCGTGCCACTTTATGCCAGCAACACAGGTGTTTACCCTCCGCGAAGTTTTGTGGACTTTGATTTATTGCACACCACGCAGGGTATTGTCATTTCCTCTAAATCAGACAGGTTAAGTGTTGCCCGCAAGGATGATGGCGTGATGATAACGGCGCAAGGTGGCTTGTTTATCACCCCGAATATCACCGAGCAAGATACAGAAAAAGCGGCAATGCGCGATGTTCGCGATCAATTGTTCAAAGATTCGCTATTTCCTTACCGCGAGTGGAAAGAGGAAGGAAACCGTTCTCTACATGACCGCGAAACATTTTTACTCAACCAAATTACCACCGCTTCAGATGAAAAAACACGCAACCAAACCCGTTTGAAACTGGCACAGCTTTATATAGCGCATCAGCAATATAATGAAGCAACTGCTGTATTAAAGCGCATTCGCCGTGATGATTTAGATTTCTATCGCGACTACAAACTTGCTGCGTTAGAGGGTGTAGCCTATATGCTCAACTACCGTCTGCAAGAAGCAGCGCTGAGTTTTTCATCTGATACTCTGGATAATACCGAAGAAGGCGAGTTACTACGCAAAGCTATTGCGGCAAACATGGGCAATGGCCAAGAAAATGTTCCTTACATGGAATATAACGCCGCATATATTCGCCAATACCCTCCTGCACTCCGCCAAAGGCTGGCTATTGTTACCGCCAATGATGCAATCCGTAAAAAAGACTACCGAGTGGCTAACGATGTTTTTGAAACACTGGAAGCTGATCGTTTAAATGGTGAGGTTGCGGATTACATCAATTTTCTTAAAGCTAAAGTTGCAGCAGCGGCTGGACGTGTGGATGAAGCCGAGCGCATATGGGGCAAGCTTGCCAAAAAGCAAGATGACCGTCAGTTTCGCGCACGCGCCGAATATTCGCTAATTTTACTGGGTCTAGAAGAAGGCACAATTCCGGTGGAAGACGCAATTAAGCGTTTAGATGCACTGCGCATTGTATGGCGCGGCGATGATTTAGAACGCTCTTTACTTATGATTCTTGGCCAGCTTTATGTGAATCAGGGAAACTTCTGGGATGGTATGAAAGCGTGGGAAGAACTCTTGCAATATTATCCCAATTCTCCCGATGCTTTGACTGCCTATCAGCGCTTAGCCGAGACCTTTCGTATGCTGTATTTAAACGGCGGAGCAGACCGCATAAGCCCCATCCGCGCACTGGCATTGTATAGTGAGTTTCAAGAGCTTACGCCATTGGGTGATGCAGGGAACGAAATGATTGAAAACCTCGTTGATCGCCTTGTTAACGTAGATTTGCTGGATGAAGCTGCGGCACGTCTGGAAAACCAAGTGAAATACCGTCTGGAAAAAGAAGAAAAAAGCCGCGTTGGCGCACGTTTGGCCTATATATATTTGCTTAACCGCCAACCCGAGAAAGCCCTGTCGGCACTACAAAACTCCCGCGTCGAAGATGTTCCGGCAAGCTTAAGCCGAGAGCGTAATCGTTTTGCTGCACAGGCGCTCATTGATATGGATCGTGCCGATCAGGCATTGACCATGATTGAAGGCGACTATACCCCTGATGGCGAAAAAGTTCGGTTGGAGGCGTATTGGGAAAAAGAAGATTGGGCATATATTATTGACATCATCGAATTGATGCTGCGTGACCGAAACGACTTAAATGCCCCGTTCACAGAGCAAGAAGGCCGCGAGCTACTAAAACTGGCGTTGGCTTATGTTTTTGTGGGCGAGTTTGATCAGTTAAAATACCTGCGCGATGCCTATACTCCGCTTATGGAAGGCAACCCCTATCGCGAAGAGTTCTTGTTTTTAACCGAAGAACGTGTGCAAACCAGCAACGACAATTTTGCAGAAGTTATCGACACAATCAGCTCAATGGAAGGCTTTATGAACAGCTATCGAAACCGTGTGCAGCAAGATGGGTTAAGCCAAGCTGTTGGCAATGCAGACGCCGATACAAACGATGTTCAACCGCCCGCTAACCCGCAATAACAAAGAACGTTAGTAAGAATAGTGAAAATAGGGCTTTGGATCCTGATAATCATCATCATTATCCGCTGCAATTTTATCCATCTTATCCATACGCCGAAGCTGTTTGTCCTCTTTATCGTTGCGCCTAATCTGATTGGTTTTCGTCTGGCTATTTAGTTGCTGCATGCGTCGCATTTCTAACATACGTTGTTGTTCCATGAGCTGCTGGCGTCGCATTTGCTGGCTTTGCTGTGCATTGGCCTGTGATGGGGATAAGCTCAGCACCAACACACTGCTTAACACAGCAAAACACATAACCGGATACGCGAAAATTCTATATGCCATAGCTTTTAACCAGACTACCTGCCACCATGTTCCAGCCATCTACCAGCACAAAGAAAATCAGCTTGAATGGCAGCGATATCATTACCGGCGGTAGCATCATCATGCCCATAGACATAAGGATAGATGCCACCAACATATCAATAACCACAAATGGTATGAACAGCAGGAAACCAATTTCAAATGCACGTTTAAGCTCGCTAATCATAAATGCTGGAATCAGTACCCGATACGGCGTATCTTCGGGCCGTTCGAGAGTTAAATCCGGCACCATCTCGGCAAACAATCGTATGTCTGTATCGCGGGTGTGTAGCAACATAAAACTATGAAATGGCAATGCGGTGCGTTTAATCGCTTCTTCTTCACTAATTTGCTCTTCTATCAGTGGCAATACGCCATCGTTATACGCTTTTTCAAATGTGGGAGCCATTATGAAGAATGTGAGAAACATTGCCAAACTAATTAGCACCTGATTCGGTGGGGTTTGCTGCACGCCCATGGCACTACGAAAAAACGAGAGCGCAAGAACAATACGCGTACAAGATCTCACCATCAGCAATATTCCTCGCTCAATACTGAGTACAGTAATAAGAATGATGATTTGAATCATGCGCCCCGTCGCAGAGCCTTCGCCTTCTTCGCCAAAATCAATATTCAGTGACTGGGCAAATGCATCGCCATAGCCCATTAGCAAATAGACGGCAATAGCCCCCATCAAAGGCATAAACAACCATCCAGCTATACGCTTAGGTGTATAAAACGGCGGCGGCGCAAAAGGTTTATTCGCTTGCATGGGCAAGACGCTCCTTATTAGAAATAATCAAGCTGGGGCCGGTGTCTTCTTCCTCATCGTTACATGGAATATCAACCTCAATCACTTCGAAGCGATCACCGGATTTTACTATTAAATGTTCCATATCATCGCGGCGTACCAACAACAAGCGACTTCGCGCATCTATAGGAAGTGTTTCCACAATGCTTAATCTGGCTTCGCTTTTACGGCGTATACGCATCGCAGGGTTGCCATATTTACGCAGCGCAATACCCAGCAACCCTATTAACCCCACTACGAGGGCAAATGCGGCAAAAAACTGACCTATTTGCACATATTCCATATTCGTCTCTATTCGCTATTGTTTTTGGGTTTGAACGATTCGTTGGTTTTGTAGGCTTTGGCCGCTTTTTGCCGTGTATTTAGTGCATCTAACTGCTCGCGCACATCAGTTTTCACCACTTGCATATTATCACGCAGGGTCGTCAGGTCTGTAGCGAGGTCAGCTAAAGGCTGGTTATAAGCATCAGCTTGCGCCTTAGGCATATCCAGCACCGCTTCGCATAACTCCTGCACTTTTTCATCGAGACCTGCCAAATCCACCTCGCCGCCTTGTTCCAAATGCGTATGAGTGGTATCGATAAAGCTACGTATTTGTTTCAGCAACTCTGAGGCATCCGCATTATTGCTCATAGGTATCTCCCTGCGCTGGTTCTGTATGTATACTATCCGTCTTGCGTGGCGCCGCTGGCGACAGGCGTGCGCTTTGCGCATTGGCTTTATATACATAGGTCAAAATCTCACCCACCGCAGCATATGCCTCGAGGGGGATAACGGAATCCACTTCCATCACCGAAAGTATTTCTACTAAGTCTGCATCTTCGCGCACCTTGATGTCATTGGCAAATGCAATTTGCAATATTTGCTCCGCAATATTCCCCTGCCCGCTTGCGGTTATGCGTGGGGCAGAATCTTTATCAACGACATATTCCAGTGCAACAGCTTTTTGCTGCTTTTCTGGTTTGTTTGAAGATGAATATGTGGGACGGTCTGCCATGAAACTCCTGCCAGTCGTCTGATTGACGAGGGCTTGTTATTATTTATTCGGCATCTAGGTTTAGCCCGCCAGTAGCTGAAAGAATATCGTCATCCGACCCGCCCGACATTGCGTCTTTGTTGGCCTGAGTAATTTTATCGTGAATTTCTTTGCGCAAAACCGTGACTTCTGAAGGAAACGTAAAGCCAATTTTGGCAGTTTTACCGCGCACTTCAACCACCGTTAATTCGATGCTGTTATTGATAATAACCGATTCGCCCACTTTTCGGGATAGATAAAGCATATAAACCCTGCAAATATATTTTGCGACTACCCACGCGAATGACGTGCAGGCTCACCTACTGGAATATAGGTTTTCCTTAGGGTTGCACAATGCGCGCTACATATTTTTATGTGGCAATTCCCTATGGAATACGCTATTATTATAGACGATAGATATAGCAAAAACCTCGATTCCACAACAAAAAACAGGACGAGTGCTATCATCTCGCTCATGGTTGACACAGCAAGGTAGAACGAGGGAAAACGCAAAACAGATCGCGGTAATACATGGATTTTTCCAATATTAAACTATTATCAATGATGCAATCCAAAATGGCGCACCTTAGCGAGCGTCAGGATGTGCTTTCGCAAAATATCGCTAATGTTGACACCCCGGGCTATAAACCCAAAGATCTAAAAGAGCTGGAATTTAAAGACATGGTACGCAGCGAATCTAATCGCTTACAATTGCGCGCCACCAGCCCAGACCATCAATCTTCCAGCCAGCGTCCGGCAGAGTTCAGAACGGTAAAAATGAAAACCACCTACGAACATTCGCCCATGAAAAATCATGTGGTTGTGGAAGAGCAGATGATGAAAGTCGCTGAAACAAAACTGCAATATGACATGACTACCAATTTATACAAAAAAATGTCGGATATGTTCAAAACCGCCATTGGTAACCGCTGATTTTGCAGAATAGGAGAAAATAATGGATTTAGTTAATTCCCTGCATATCGCCGCCTCTGGTATGAAAGCGCAATCAGATCGCCTGCGCATTGTTAGCGAAAACATTGCCAATGCCGACTCTCTTGGCACACGTCCGGGTGAAGAACCTTATCGCCGTAAAGTCGTGTCGTTCCGCAATCATCTGGATCGTGAAATGGGCGTAAGCAAAGTTGAAGTATACAAATACGGCGTTGATAAATCCGAATTTGAAAAGAAATATGACCCCGGCCACCCAGCCGCAGATAACGAAGGATATGTTCAGCTGCCCAACGTGAATCCGGTAATGGAAATGGTGGATATGCGCGAGGCACAGCGCGGCTATGAAGCGAATCTTAATGTGATTGAAGTATCCAAAGGCATGTTGCAACGCACCGTTGATATGCTGCGCTAAATGGCGTCAGAACACATAAATAAAGGAATATTCCATGGTTGATGTATCTAGTTTTAGCGCGGCAGTAAATGCTTATAAAAATGCCACGAAAATGGGCGGCGAATCAACTCCTGACCTTAACGCTGGAGTTGCAGAAAATGCTGGCAAGCCTGGCTTTGATGATTTGCTTACAGAATCGCTTTCATCGGCAAAAAATACTGCGTATCAATCAGAAAGCATGAGCGCTAAGGCATTGGTGGGTGATGCAGAGCTTCATGAGCTGGTTACCTCTGTTACCAACGCCGAACTTACCCTCAACACCGTTGTTGCTGTGCGCGACCGTGTAGTGAACGCGTATCAGGAAATTCTCAAAATGCCTATTTAACGCTTTTGCGTAATAGCCCCCATTCTTCACATTGCTTCTTGCAATATTTACACTTATGTTGGTTGTATGAGCACTAGGAAACCAGCATGAATTCCATTGAAGTTATAGAACTGATACAGGATGCGTTATTCTTGTTATTAAAAATCTCCACCCCCATTATGTTGGTGGCGTTGGTGGTTGGCTTAATGGTTGCGTTATTCCAAGCCCTCACACAAATTCAGGAAATGACCCTGACATTTGTTCCCAAAATCATCGCAATTTTCTTTTGTGCTATGCTAATGCTGCCGTGGATGCTGGAATCGATGACCAATTTTATGGACCAGATCTCGGATAAAATCATTACCATTGAAGATAGAGATGATGAATAGGTAGCCCTTTGCCATGTTAGAGCAATTTCTTGTTACCGAACTTTTTGCATTCCTGCTTGTTTTCTCACGCCTTGGCTCCAGTATGATGTTACTTCCGGGTATTGGCGAAGTATATGTATCTGCGCGTGCGCGGTTAATGCTTGCCCTTATGATTAGCCTGCTGGTTACGCCGATAGCACAGCCGCTTATGCCGGACATTCCTAACTCCCCCTTTGGCTTGGCCGTATTATTGGCTGCGGAAATCACAATTGGCGTGTTTATTGGTCTGCTGAGCCGCATTTTAATATCTGCTTTGCATACCGCAGGCATGATTATTGCTTTCCAATCAGGCCTTGCTGCTGCCATGATGTTTGACATCAATGCCGGCACCCAAGGCTCTCCCTTTGGCAATTTATTAACTCTTGGTGCGGTAATGTTGATTTTTACCTTGAACTTACATCACCTGATGCTCATGGGGGTTGCCGACAGCTATACGTTATTCGCCCCGGGCAACTTCCCGCCCGTGGGAGATTTTGCACAAATGGCGGCACAAATAATTTCTTCTGTATTTTTAATCGCTTTAGCTTTTTCCAGCCCACATATTATTGTTGGGCTATTGGTATATTTATCTGCCGGTATTATGTCGCGTTTAATGCCGGCTATGCAGGTGTTCTTTGTGATTATGCCCGCACAAATTCTTGCCAGTGTGCTTATTTTGACCGTAACCGTAAGTTCCGGTATGCTGATGTATATGGCATTTTTTGAAAATATGCTTTCTGGCTTTTTAACGCCGCAATAACCGGCATAGGGCATTATGGCAGAACAAAATGAAGACCAGTCACAAAAGACCGAGGATCCTACCCAGCACAGGCTGAACGAAGCGAAAAAGAAAGGGCAGGTTCCGAACTCGCGTGAGGTGAACAATTTTTTTGTTATGCTCTCTTTGGCGCTAATGATTGCATGGCTATTTCCTCCCATGTTTGAAAAAGCGCGCATGGCACTTGCGCCTTTCATTGTTAATCCTCACGACATAATCATAACACCAGAAAGCCTGCGCGAGGTGATGGGTAATTTGTTGCTCAAAGTAGGCGTGATGTTAATCGCTCCGCTTTCGCTCATTCTACTGCTTGTAATCGGCGCGGCGCTAATGCAAAGCCAATTAGTTTTTGCCGTTGAGCGCATCAAACCAAAGCTAGAGAAAATATCTATTATCAAAGGGCTTAAGCGTTTATTTTCCCTGCGCTCGGTCGTGGAGTTTCTCAAAGGTATTGTCAAAATCTCCATTATCAGCTTCGTCGCGCTTATGGCAGTTTACAGCGATTTACCAACGATGGAAATGCTTCCTACCTATGAACTAAATGATATGATGACCTACCTCAGCGGGCTGGCATTTAAAATTATGGTGGGCGTGTGCTGTGTCATGTTTGTGGTGGCAGCTGCTGACTTTGCGTATCAGCGGTTTGAATTTATGAAATCCATGCGTATGAGTAAGCAGGAAATTAAAGACGAGCATAAACAGCAAGAAGGCGATCCGCAGATCAAATCAAAACTGCGGCAGATTCGTATGGAACGTGCGCGCCAACGTATGATGGCCTCTGTACCCAATGCCGATGTAGTTATTACCAACCCGACACACTACGCCGTGGCACTCAGCTATGAAACCGGACTCATGCAAGCGCCGATACTTCTGGCCAAGGGCGTGGACGAGGTGGCGTTTCGCATACGTGACGTGGCTAAAGAACATGATATTCCAATTGTGGAAAACCCTCCATTAGCAAGAGCGCTACACGCCAGCGTTGAACTGGATCAGGAGATACCATACGAACATTATAAGGCAGTGGCAGAAGTGATTAGCTATGTATATCGCTTAAAAGGCAAGATGTCGTAGCTTTCTCTTGTTTTCATACTACCCGCTGTATATAAATGATAAGAGTAGTCAACATATAATACGGAATCTGACTTATGGCACAACCCCGCCGCTCCAGCGATACCTTTAATGAAGACGAATCCGGCGATTTCATCGTACGCCGACGTATTTTGCCGGTCTGGCAGCTTATTATACTATTTCTGCTTAGCTTTACGGTGCTGTTTGTAGTGGCTACCAACGCCAATATGCTTGGTGGATCTATTGGTCTGGCATTAGCAATTTTTGCGGTAATTGGTCCCTTAACATGGTTTACCGTCTATTTTAGTCAGCAAAACCGTGACATGCTTTTAGCAGCAGAATTTCAAAACGCCTTGTTCTCGGCAGCGGCACGCTTAAAAACCAAATTTGTTATTATCGTTAAGCAAGACGGTACAATCTTTTATTTTGACCGTGGCTTCCAACAGGTGTTTCCCGAAACCAACAGCCGCGGCACCTTAATGATTGATAAAATCTTTAATGCCAAGCAAATCACGCCAGTAGAAGCCGACAAGCTCTATCGTGCGCTGGATGAGGAACGCTCCGAAACCGTATTCATTCACTTGCAAAACGAAAAGGGTGAAGAACAAAAGGTGATTGTCACTGTGGATCCACTGCCCCGCCCCAGCGGATTTTATATCATGCGTGGCCGCGATTATATTGTAAAACGCTACGAGCGCAGCGCAGTTCAAAGCAACTCCACACCTATGGCAGAAAACCAGCATGTTTCTGCCACGATGTCGCACATGATGCATACTATTCCTTATGGCCTATATACCACCGACGCAGAGGGTAAGATTCTGTTTATGAATTACCGTTTGGAAAGCTGGCTGGGATACGCACAAAACGAAGTGGCCAGCAAAAAACTCTCCTTACTGGATATTATTCCTCAGCAAAACACCGCCACTGCCGAAAGTATTTTGCTTAAAGATTGCGATGGTGAGGTGCAGTTTAAATGCAAAGATGGCCGCGCCATTCAAATGCATATGCAACAAGAACTGACCAAAGATGCCAATGGCGGATTAGTAGGGTCTGTTGCTATTTTGCGCCCAGAAACTCCTATGAGTATGGAAATTGCGCCACGCTCCGCTATTGCAGAGGCACGCGCCGAAGAAGAGCAAGCACCAATAAGCAGCCCTTCCCTTACAGCAGGTAAAAAATTCTGATATGACCGATAGCGCTAAATATGAAGCTTTTCTGGAAATTTACTTTGGTGAATTCTTAGAAACCAATCCGATTCCCATAGCGCGATTAGGAGAAGATGGGGCAATCATCAATTGCAATCACCCATTCAGACGTTTAACACAGCGCCTCACTAATGCCCAGAACACATGGACGCTCTATGACGATATCAAACCTGAGTGTCATCCCATATTAGAAAAACTTCTTAGCGATGCTTTCGCTGGCAATTGTACATCCAAACCAGTGTCACTTGAATTAAAAGGGGCGGATTCTGATAGTGAGGCACGCACTACCGTTTCACTCTACATCACATGTTTACAGCCTTCCGGCGTAGAAAAGCACATGATTATTGTGCATCTTATTGATAATACAGAGCAAAAAAATCTTGAAATGCGCTTTGCCCATTCGCAAAAAATGCAGGCGGTGGGGCAACTCGCCGGTGGCGTTGCGCATGATTTCAATAACTTGCTCACAGCGATGATTGGATTTTGCGATTTACTGCTCATGCGTCACCCCGCAGGCGACCCTTCCTTTGCAGATATTATGCAAATTAAACAAAATGCCAATCGTGCGGCTAATCTGGTGCGCCAGTTGCTGGCATTTTCGCGCCGCCAAACCCTGCAACCCAAAGTGCTTGATATCACCGATGTGTTGGCCGAACTTTCGCATCTTATACGCCGCTTGATAGGCGAGAATATCGTGCTTAACATGCAGCATGGGCGCGATATGGGCATGATTAAAGTCGATCAAGGGCAGTTAGAGCAAGTGATCATCAACCTAGCGGTAAATGCGCGAGACGCTATGAGTGGCGGCGGTACGCTGACCATCAAAACCAGTGACGTTAGCATTGATGCAAATAATCGTCCCAATCGTAACATGATAAGTCCAGCCGCTGAAGACAGCATTACCGATGGGGAATATGTGTTGGTTGAGGTGCAGGATACAGGTTGCGGCATCCCACGACAACTTATTCAACAAATTTTTGAGCCATTCTTTTCTACAAAAGAAGTAGGTTCAGGTACAGGGCTTGGGCTGTCCACGGTCTATGGTATTGTCAAGCAAACCGGCGGCTATATTTATGTTACCAGTCAGGCTGATGATGGGACTACCTTCAGCATTTACTTCCCTCGCTACGAAAGCAATACAAGCGTACGAGGTGAGAGCCAGGAAAAACTCGTTGCAGCAGATCTTACAGGCAGCGGTACTATTTTACTGGTAGAAGATGAAAGCCCTGTACGCATGTTTGCAGCACGTGCGCTCAGCAATAAAGGCTATAAAGTCATAGAAGCGGATAGCGCTGAAACCGCTCTGGAAACTATTGACCAGCATGGCGATGAAATCCAGATTATTATTACCGATGTAATCATGCCGGGCATGACCGGCCCTGATATGGTGGTGAAAATTCTCGAGACCTATCCGGATATTAAAGTAATTTTTATTTCGGGTTATGCCGAAGATGCATTTGTAAACAGTTACGGTTCAGAGCGTGAATTTAATTTTCTGCCCAAGCCATTTACACTTAAACAACTGGCAACTAAAGTAAAAGATGTTCTTGAGGACGAAAATTAAGGCGCCGCACATCATAAACCAGCGATTAATCTTCTGTGTTTTTACGCTTATTGCTATCTGAAAATGCCGCATTACGCAATGCTCTGTCAGCTGTGGTCTCAACTTCGATTCCCCATTCATCCACAATGTCCTGCTGTTTGCTGTATAACGATGCAACGCTGCTATCTTGCAAAGAATTGAGTATAAAATGCACCATTTTCGGGAAAAACCACACTAATAGCCAGCCGAAGCCTGCCGCCCCGTACATTACCAGCCAGACATGGGGAGTAAAGATTAAATCATATACACGATCCGAAGTAATTTCTCCTTTTCGTAGCAGCCCCATTATATAGGGCAACACCCCTGCAAAATTACATGCGGCCACTACGCGAAAGTGATTGCGTTCTTTAGTGGTATCCACATAGCTTGCAACAAAACTTGGCAACATGCCAAGTGTAAACAGCACCGCCGCGAAGCTTAGCGCTATAATCAACATGATAAAGCCAACAATATAGAGCAACATCCGAGACTTGCTGCGCTTTTGCTTTACCTTTTTTACTTTTTTTGCTTTTGCCATATAGAATTAATGTCCAAGGAAAAAGTTTTTTAACACCACACCAACGGTTATCAGCAATGTAGAATATGCCGTGATGAGCGCCAGAATAATGCCGCCCTGCTCTGCTTTATATTGCAGGCGTTTTTTGTTTTCCAACTGAGAAATTTGTTTGGCATTTTTTGTGAAACGTCGTACCGCCTTTTGAAACCCATCAATATCCTCTGCCACCGTTGCCGGATCCATAATGCAATCGAATATTTTTTCTAATTCGCCACTTTTCGCTGCAGATTTAAGAGAGCTACGTATATTTTTGCGAATAGAACGACTATGATAATTATCTACCAACGGAACAATACGTAAGGCCGCCCAACTAGACAATCCTTTGAGACGGGGTCTGCCTGCCTTGCGCTGCGCTTGTGCAAGCATATAAATAATGAGCAATTGCGGGTTTTGCGCCAATGCTGGAATACGCTTGATTTCCGCAAGCTTAATCTCTTTATTTACTTCCAGCCGCATTGCCATAAATGCTGCAATATGCCTGTCCAGATATTCAAAATTCTGATTATTCCTTATTCCAAGCCTATCCAAAGCATGGAGCATTTCTTCGGCAGTCAAAACATTCTCTTTTGCTAATAAGGGGCTTTGGCATGGCAGTGTAGGGTTAAGCTCATACAACACACGTTCTATACCAAATCCCATGGCCTGAATGCGCAAAAACTTGCTGCAATTTTGCATTCTATACAATAAATTCCCATAACGTATGGCTTTGGCGCCATCAAGCAAATCATTGAGATAGTTATGAAAATTATAATCCAACACCTCCACGCATGATTGAATAGATTTTTGATCGCGCTCGCGCATGGAATCCGCAATAATTATTCCAAGCCCATCAACAAAACTGGATATATTGTTATAGCGCACCGGCCCTTCCGGATCTAAAAGGCAAATGCTGCGCGCTACCAGTTCATTATTGGCTTTTTCACTATTACTTTGAATGCCGCCGGTTTTTTCCATTACCTTACGAATATCCTGCGCCATTTCATTTTTGTGTAAACTCACCTCTACCCAGCGGCTAAGGTGGTTGCTGCGTAATGCGGGTTTTGCATCTTCCCAATGCTGTGAGAAGCTATGCGCCAAGGCACGACGGTTAAAATAATCTTCGTTCATAAAAGGAAACGGACGCTGCCCTTCGCGTAAAACCGATGGGGTAAGCAAATT
>JAKUPQ010000022.1 GCA_022450665.1 Alphaproteobacteria bacterium
CATATCCGGCATATCTAATGCAGCAATAAAGCGATGCGGGCGTTCTGGCATGGCGTTTAGTAACGGCTGTAGATAATAATCATATTCTTTGCTGGTGCCGATGATAAGGGTTGCATTTGCAATCAACTGAGCATCTTTAGGGCGCATGGCGTAGTGGTGCGGGGTATCACCTTGCTGCATTAGTAGTTTGGGGGTTGCTATCGATTGCATAACGCCTGCCGTTAATGCATATATGGGGGCAATGGTGGTGACTACTTTCAGCGTTTTATCTTGTGTTTTTGCCTGTATGCAATGTGGCATTGTGGCTGTCACCAAACAGAGCATTGCTGCAAAAACACGGATGCAAACAGATTTTTTTATGCTGGACTTCATCATATAAATAGCCAATAGATAGCGAAACTTCGCCAAAATACAAAGAAAGCGGTTTTTGTGGAACATACACAAACGTTAATCGAAGCGTCGGGGCTAGGCAAGCGTTTTGCTGACCGGACGGTGCTGGAAAACGTAGATTTTTCTATTCACAGCCGCGAAGTAGTAACTCTTGTGGGGTTAAATGGCTGTGGTAAAACCACATTGCTACGTATATTGCTTGGCTTAGAAAAACCAGATTCTGGGCAGGTGATTCGCCGTCAAGGCCTGCAAATTGGCTATTTGCCGCAAAAATTTTATTCCGATCCTGTGCTGCCCATGACGGTTAAGAGCTTTTTGCGCATTGCCGCAAAACGTAATGATGCGCTTGAGGAAATTTCCACGGAATTGCAGATTAATCATTTACTATCTCGCGCTCTGGGTACACTTTCGGGCGGAGAAACCCAACGTGTGCTGTTAGCACGAGCATTGATGCGCCGACCTGACTTGCTGGTATTGGACGAGCCGGTGCAAGGGGTGGATATTCATGGACAAAGTGAGCTCTATGCGCTGATCAGCGAAATTAACAAACGTCATGCCTGCGCGGTATTAATGGTATCACATGATTTACATTTGGTTATGGCTGCTACCGATACGGTGCTGTGTCTTAACCGTCATATTTGTTGTTCTGGACACCCACAGCAGGTAAGTAAAGATCCTGAGTTTATTCGGCTTTTTGGGGATGCAGCAGCACAAACACTTGCGCTATACGAACATCACCATGATCACGCCCATGATTTGCGCGGACGGGTGATGTCAGATTCAACGCATGAAGGTAATAGTGGGTGCAATCATGGATGATTTGATTCTGCGCGCCATTTTTGCAGCTATTGGTATAGGATTGCTGGCTGGAATGCTTGGCAGCTTTATTATCTGGCGGCGCATGTCTTATATGGGGGATGCCATGGGACACGCTTCGCTTATGGGAGTAGTATTGGGGTTGTTGTTGGGTGTTTTGCCTTTTTATACCATACTTGCTGTGGCAACATTCATTGGGCTGCTTTTAAGCCAACTACAAAAAGACAAACGCCTTCCATTTGATGCATTGTTAGGCGTGGTTTCTACCGGAGGGTTAGCCGTTGGTTTGCTGGTATATGGGGCAATGCCGACGCGACAGGTGGATCTATATGGTTATTTATTTGGGGATATTCTGGCGGTAAACTCTCAGCAGCTCCTATTAATTTATGGGGCTTTGATTGTACAGGGCATTTTGATTTATAGCCAATGGCGGGCATTGTTACGCATGATTATTCACGAAGACATCGCCAGAATCGAACAAGTGCCGGTAGGCAAATTGCAAATTATGTTAACAATATGTATTGCCGTAACTGTGGCGTTGGCGTTGCAAATTGTGGGTATGCTGCTTATTACGGCCATGTTGGTGATTCCACCTCTTGCAGCGCGTCCACTGTCGGGTAATCCGCAGCAAATGGTGATTGGCAGCATGGCATTGGCTGTTATTGCGGCAATTGGCGGTGTGGTATTGTCATATCACTACAACCTGTCAACGGGGCCAAGCATTGTTTTGGTGGCGATTGCGCTATTTGTCATGACATTAATGAGCGCGAAATTGCTTAAGCGCCAGCATTAAGGCGTGCAAATCCGGCTTCTAAATCCGCAATCAAGTCGTCGGCAGATTCTAAGCCAGCATGTACCCTGAGAACAACGCCTTCTTCTTTCCAAGGCAAAGCGGTGCGACTGATGCTTGGGTCAAGTGTAATAAGCAGGCTTTCGTAGCCTCCCCATGAAAAACCCATGGCAAATAAGCGCATTGAATTAAACATATTCGCCAATGCCGCTTGTGAATAGGGTTTGATAATCACGGCGAATAATCCACAGCTCATACCAATGTCACGCTTCCAAAATTCGTGTCCTTGGCAGCTTTCAAATGCGGGATGCAACACACGCAGGGATTCAGGGCGCGAGGCAAACCATTGAGCGAGCTTTAAGGCGTTTTTTTCTTGCTCCTTCACCCGCACGTGTAAGGTGCGTAAGCCGCGACTAACCAAATAGCAATCATCTGCGCTTACGCTATATCCCATAATTTTATAATGGGTGCTGATTTTTTTGGCATGGTTGCCGCTGGCAGATACGCAGCCCATCAATACATCGGAGTGGCCGCACACATATTTTGTAAGGGAGTGAATGATAACATCTACGCCAAGTCCGGCAGGGGTGGGGGCGAGGGGGGTTGCCCATGTGTTATCGGCCAGCACAATGGCATTATTTCGGTGTGCAACCTCAGCGATTGCGGGAACATCCTGTACTTCAAATGTTATAGATCCGGGGCTTTCTACAAATACCATGCGTGTAGTTTCACGGAACAAATCTTCGATATTTGCACCCATTTCGGGACTATAATAAGTGGTTTCAATGCCCATGCGTTTTAATTCAACATCGCAATACATACGTGTTGGGCCATAGACAGTGTCAACCATTAACAGGTGGTCACCTGTTTTTAAAAAGGCACCAATGGCTAACACAATTGCCGAAACGCCAGACGGGCAAATAAATGCCTTTTCCATGCCATCGAGTGCGGCGAGGGTGGTTTCTAAATCATGTCGGGTGTCGGTGCCGTGGCGGCCATAAGAAGTGCGTTTACTTTCGCCTGTGCCAGCGGCCAGATATTCAGAATAACTATCGAACAATATTGTCGAGGTGCGAATAACAGGCGTATTCACCGCGCCTTTGTGATTGTCAGGTGTGCGCCCTAAATGTACGAGCTGTGTACGTTTATCCATGATAAGCCTCAATTAAAATGCGCGCCATGAAACGCCTATCACTACATGAGTCACAATGTCATTAGCACCAAAAGCAAGCAGACAGGCACGATATTTCACCACTTTTCCGCCTTCGTTCACAAATTGCCCATCATCCATCAAGGGTGTTTTGGCCGATTGTGTTACTACCTCATCCAGACGTTTAATTATTTTTGCACCCGGAAAAAACTTCATATTGGTTGTCATGGTTTGACCTGTAACATCTTTCCCGATGGCTTCGGCAATGGTTTCTCCACAATGAATATAGGTATAAGGGCGTTTATCGCCTGATGCCGGTTGCGCTTGCAGAGCCAGACAGTTGTGCCAAATATCATCAATTGCGGATGGGTTAAGCTGCTGAAAACTAGGAAAGGAATCCTCTGATTTAATTTGTTCCCAATAACTAATCAAACGGGTAGTGAGGCGCTTTTCGTGCATAATAAAGGGATATATCCTGTAGATAATTAAAATAACGATTGCATGGCAACCTATAGTAGTGTTAGTTTTGCACTATACAACTAAGGATTGCAAATGGGTATTGTACTAAGTTTATGTTTCTTACTGATCAGTCCGTTAATGCTGGTAGTTATTGGCATTATACGGCAGCTACAGCAAATGCATGAAATGCGAATTAAGGCATCGATACAAAATGAGCTGTTTCGCCAGCAAACCTCGTATATTTCCCCTTCTACTAACAAAAATTCATAACGTACCCCTTTAAAATAGCAACTTGAATGCATTTTGCATAGCGTCAAATACAATTAAACATTGTGTTTGCGCACTGTTTGCGTTTAATTATACTCCCTGATTTTAGTAGAAGAAACGCCCCCGAAGTGGGCATAAACGGTAGTGTTATGACGGCAGAGAACAATGTAAAAAAAACAACGGCGCAATCTTTTTATCCCGCAGTGGATAGCAACCCAGATTTTCCGCAGATTGAAAATAAAATTCTGGCGCAATGGCAGGCTGATAAGACTTTTGGAAAATCAGTAGAAAACCGCCCTGCCAGCAACGAATATGTGTTTTACGATGGCCCGCCATTCGCTAATGGTCTGCCGCATTATGGCCACTTGCTGACGGGTTATGTCAAAGATTTATTTGCCCGCTATCACACCATGCTGGGCGAGCGGGTAGAACGTCGTTTTGGGTGGGATTGCCATGGCCTTCCTGCTGAAATGGGAGCCGAAAAAGAGTTGGGTGTGTCTGGCCGCGCAAATATCGAGAAATTTGGCATTCAAAAATTCAACGATTACTGCCGTACCAGTGTCATGAAATATACCGGCGAGTGGGAAGATTACGTTACCCGCCAAGCCCGCTGGGTGGATTTTGAAAATGACTACAAAACCATGGACACCAATTATATGGAGTCGGTGATGTGGGCGTTTTCAGAGCTATATAAAAAAGGTCTGGTTTACGAATCCCACCGTGTAATGCCATACTCATGGGCAATGGAAACCCCCGTTTCAAACTTTGAAACGCGCATGGACAACAGCTACCGCGAGCGCGAAGACAAAGCGATTACGGTGGCGTTTAAGCTGGAGGATGTGCCAAGCTCTATCATATTAGATATTGAGCGAATCAAAAGCGCGAAATCCTCTGAAGGAAAGCCATTTTATCCTGATTTTAATGTTACTGACGTTTTCGTTTTGGCATGGACTACAACTCCATGGACATTGCCATCAAATTTGGCATTGGCCGCTAAAGATAAAATGAATTACAGAGCATTCTACGAAAATGGTAATTTGTATTTAGCAGAACAACATTGGGTTGAAGAAAACAAATCAGCACAAAGCGAATTCTTAGAATTTGATGGCTTTGATCGAGTCCCTGATGGCACTCCTACATCATGGACTATTGAGGTGCATGGCCAAGCTTTAATCGACCTAACCTACAAGCCACTTTTTCCCTATTTCAAAGACCACCCAAATAGCTTCCGCATTCTTGATGGTTCTGATTTTATCGAAGAAGGCTCCGGCACGGGCATTGTACATATGGCGCCGGGTTTTGGTGAGGACGATCAACGGGTGTGTGCGAATAACGATATTAGTATTGTTTGCCCTGTGGATTCCGCTGGTCGCTATACTGATGAGATTTTCGAGCATGAAGGGCTGGCGCTGGCTGGGCTGAATGTGATTGCCGAAACCGCACTGTCAGAAGCCGATGCCGAACAGCATATTTATGAAAAAGACGTGAATAAATATGGCCTTGCAAACATGCGCATTGCCCGTTGGCTCAAGGCCAAAGGTCAGCTGATTAAAGACGAGCCGTATCTTCACAACTATCCCCATTGCTGGCGCACCGACACGCCGTTGATTTACCGCGCATTGCCAAGCTGGTATGTGGAGGTGAGCAAGTTTGCGCCGCGTATGGTTGAGTTGAATGAGCAGATCAACTGGATTCCCGACCACATCAAGCATGGCCGTTTTGGCAAATGGTTGGAAGGCGCACGCGACTGGAGCATTTCACGTAATCGCTACTGGGGCTCGCCCATTCCGGTGTGGCGCAACGACAAAGACGACGAAATTAAAGTCTTTGGCAGCATCGCCGAACTAAAAGAATTTTTTGGCGTTGAAGTCACGGATTTGCACCGCCCATTTATTGACGAACTGGTCAAAGAAGACGCGCAGGGCCGCCGCTGGCAGCGTGTGACTGATGTGTTTGATTGCTGGTTTGAGTCTGGTTCTATGCCTTATGCGCAGGTGCATTATCCGTTCGAGAATAAAGACTGGTTCGAGAATCATTTTCCTGCTGATTTCATTGTGGAATATGAAGCGCAAACCCGTGGCTGGTTCTATACCATGATGGTGCTTGGTACGGCGTTGTTTGATAAACCGCCGTTCAAAAACTGCATTTGCCACGGCGTGGTGATGAGTAACGAGAAGGATGAAAATGGCCATTTTCATAAGCTGTCTAAACGGTTGAAGAACTACCCCGACCCTATGAAAGTCTTTGGCGAATACGGCGCAGATGCGTTGCGCTGGTTCATGATGTCGTCGCCCGTCATGCGCGGCTCGGAGATGTATATTGATAAAGAAGGCAAGTTCATTCGCGATTCAGTGCGGCTGTATCTAAAACCTATCTGGAATGCCTATAATTTCTTCACACTCTATGCTAATGCCGATAGCGTGCAGGCGGAACTGAACTTTGGTTCTAAAAATGTGATGGATCGTTATATACTTTCTAAATTATCACAGGCGGTTATGGCGGTAAAATCATCGCTGGATGCCTACGATACTCCAGGAGCCTGTCAGGCTGTTACTGACTTTTTTGAGGTGTTGAATAACTGGTATATTCGTCGGAATAAAGAGCGTTTTTGGACCAGTGATTTTTCCAATGATAAACAGGCAGCCTATAATACGCTGTATACAGTGTTGCATTTAATGTCGCGTAGTTTATCTCCCTTGCTGCCATTAGTGTCTGAAGAAATTTATCGCGGATTAACCGGTAATCAAAGTGTGCATCTGGCAAATTTCCCTCATAAAGAGGCTGAAGATTATACCATCGATGCCGCGCTGATGAACGAAATGGATAAGGTGCGCGATGCGTGTAATGCGGCGCATGGTATACGTAATGCTGCCAAAATTCGTACCCGTCAACCATTGGCAGAAATCAAGCTGATTGGGCTTTCGGGCGATAATTTGGGCGAAGAATTTAGCCGTTTGATTCTCGACGAGGTGAATGCCAAAAGCTATACCACCGCCGATGCATCGCAAGTAAAAGAATTTGCATCTTATAAAGTGCAGGTGAATTTACCGGTGGTCGGTAAAAAGCTTGGCCCACAGGTAAAACAAGTAATGGCCGCCGCACGTAATGGCGAATGGAAGCTTAATGGCGATAAGCTTGAGCTTGCAGGAATTGTGCTGGAATCCGGTGAATATTCGGTTTTGCTAGAGCCAAAAGATGAATACAAAGCGGCCGCACAAGCGCTATCCAGCAATGATGCTTTGGTGATTCTGGATCTAAATATTACGCCCGAATTAGAAGCCGAGGGCGTTGCCCGCGACTTGGTGCGCATGATTCAACAGGCACGTAAAGATGCCGATTTGGATATTTCAGAGCATATTGATTTGTATTTAGAGCTTGCGCCAGATCATGCCAAAGCAGCACAAGCGCATTGTCAATATATACAAGAGCAGACATTGGCAGATAACTTGTCTGTGGAGCGGGCTAATACACAATTGCATCGCTTTGAAAATACATTGGACGAGCAAAAAGTAATTATTGGGTTTTCTCCGGTTAAGGTTGCAGCGTAAGGAATTGTTATGACTTCACAAAATGACGTTGCCCATGTGGGGGTAATTGGCGCGGGCGCATGGGGAACAGCGCTGGCCATTTTAGCAAACCGCGCTTCTAGCCGTGTGACTATGTGGGTACGCAACAGCAATGTGTTGGAGTCTATCAACCAACGTAGGTACAATGAGGCCTATCTGCCAGATATATTTATTGATCCGGCAATTACCGCCACCGATCAGCTTAATGAAGCGTGCAATGTGGATGTGCTGATTTTGTGTGTGCCATCGCAATCGCTGCGCTCTACCTGTATCGCAATTTCTGATTTGTTGTCTGCGGATGTGCCTGTGGTAATAGCTACTAAAGGTATAGAGCGGGGCAGCCTGAAATTTATGAGCGATCTGGTGAGTTCTATTCTGACTGACAATCCGGTGGCTGTGCTTTCTGGCCCTAATTTTGCGGATGAAGCGGCTAAGGGCTTGCCCACTGCTACTACTATTGCATGTGCAGACCCAGCATTGGGAGAGCGTTTGATGTATGTTATGGGGGGGAAATATTTCCGTCCTTATTTAACATCTGACATTATTGGCACACAGATTGGCGGAGCTATAAAAAATGTTATAGCGATCGCATGCGGCATTACCCACGGTAGCAATATGGGGGAGAATGCTAAAGCGGCGCTTATTACCCGTGGGCTTGCAGAGATGGCGCGGCTTTGTGCAGCAGTTGGCGGAAATTATCAAACCCTTATGGGACTTTCTGGTATTGGCGATTTAATGCTGACTTGCAACAGCCCTAAATCGCGCAACATGTCACTTGGTTTGGAGCTTGGCAAAGGCATCGCGATAGAAGAAGTGTTGAGTAAACCTCGCTTCGGGGTTACCGAAGGTGTAGGTACAGCAGAGTCGGTTTCGCATTTGGCGCAGAATTTAGGTGTTGCCATGCCAATTTGTAACGCTGTAAACGCCATTTTAAAGGGCGAGCTTAATGTAGAGCAAACTATTGCGCATATGCTGGATCGACCATTTGCTGTAGAGCTGATTGAAGGCTAGATTTTATATAAGACTAATTTAATCCCCTTTCTACTATACATCCCATATTTACGGCGTATAATAGGGACAAAGCGAGGTATATTATGTTTATTCAAACCGAAACGACCCCTAATCCGGCAACACTGAAATTTTTGCCCGGACAAGATGTGCTTGGTGCGCGAGGAACAGCGTTTTATACCGATGCGGCATCAGCAAAGCAATCGCCACTGGCAAGCGCATTGTTTGAAATCAATGATATTACGGCCATTTTCTTGGGGCGCGATTTTATTACTGTGACAAAAAAAGAAGAGGGCGACTGGGATGTGCTGCGTCCAATTTTGTTAACAGCAATAATGGATCATTACACAGCTGGTAAGCCTGTTATGGAAGAGGTGGCCAAACAAGCCCCAAGCGCAGATGTGGGAAGCGCAACCGATGATCCTATAATTTCGCAAATTGTAGAGTTGATAGACACCCGTGTACGCCCAGCAGTGGCGATGGATGGCGGAGACATAGTATTTCATAGCTTCGAAGAAGGTGTAGTCAAGTTAGAAATGCATGGTGCTTGCTCTGGCTGCCCTAGCTCAACGGCCACTTTAAAGCAAGGTATAGAAAATATGCTATGCCATTATATTCCAGAAGTGAAAATGGTAGAAGCTGTTTAACTTAAGAATTTATCTTTGTACATCGTTGTTTTTGTTAGTAAATTGCCCATGTTTTGCATAGCCTAGGGCTGTAGCGCCCAATATCACAGCGCCTAACAATACTTCTGTCATTGCAAAAGCACTTTCACGGCGCGACTTCACAGTCGGTTCAGCAGGGGTATTGTTGATAGGGGTATCTGGCAAGGCATCTGTAGCTTTTTTCTTTGGCTTTTGTATATCATCAGCATGAAGACTAACACGCCGCAAACCATCCGTTAGCAAGCCTGCACCTAAACCAATACCACTTGCAGTGGTAGCGCGAGTGGTAGAAGTATTATGATACAGCCCTTCAGATACAGGGGTATTTTTGTCGAGAAGTTTAGTTAAAAAGCTTGGATTGCCATTTTCTGGACTAGCATTTTCTTGCATGATGAACCTAACGATTTCTTTTTTTTATAATGGAAAACCATATAGCAAGAAATGCGTTAAGAAAAGTGAAGTTTTCGTGACAATTTCACGGTTTAGCTTGTGGATAACTTTTAAAGATGATGGCGCGCTGGGTTATGATTGAATGTCTAACAAGGATTTATACATTTCATCGGCGCGTTTCATGACGTTAGCGTTAGCTTTGTAGCTATTAGCCGCCAATAACTGATTCGCTGTTTCGGTTGCGAGATTTACATTTGGTAAATTAACAATGCCATCATCACCCGCTGCCGGATTATCGGGGGCAAATACAGGTATCGAGGGCGGGGATACATCTTTTAAAGAGGCACCCACACCCCCACTACTTAGCGATTGCTGCACTACTTGTTGCGGAACAAAGGGAGTTTTTGCTCCCTGACCATCTTGCCCCGTAACTGCTGTAGATTGGGAATTGGCGACATTATTCGCACTAACAGCAACGCGGGTGGCGGCTGCATTCATTCCTGATAGTGCTGAATTAATCGGATCCATAACGTTCATTCCCTCAATAGGTAGTATTATAACTTTAGCAAGCAAATACTAAAATAACGTTAATGTGTTTAATTTGTCAGAAACATTTAGAAACCAACTAGCTAGCGGCTTGGGCAGCAATTTTTGCCACATGATCAGTAACTATTTTTGTTGGTGCATCAGCTTCCGAAAGTAAAGAATAGCTGCGCGAGTTAAATAATTGATAATGCCACCATTCGTTGCGATAAAAATCCCATCCGGCGGTAGTCATAATACCCATTAACAGGTGGCGATTAAGTTGTGCTTGCGGCGATACACCTAGGTTTCCGTGGTGCGATAGAGGAGTGAAAGCATCGAATTGTGTGCCCATATCAAGCTCATTGCCTGCTGCATCACATAAAGTAAGGTCTATAGCTACACCACGCGAATGCGGAGAGCCGCGCCGTGGGTCGGCTAAAAAATCAGGGTCGGGTGAGTGGTGCCACAAAGCCCACTGAGCCTCAGAAGGGCGAAACGCATCAAAAATTTTAATGCGATAGCCTTGAATTCTAGCTAACGCAATAGCAGTTTCTAAGCATTCTGCAGCTTCAGGATGCAAATAGCAGCGCGTATCTGCTACATAAACCGGCTCGCCTGTGAAGTTATTTGCCGTGGCATAAGCGATGGAGATGCTAACATCATGCTCCGCTTCAGTGATTTCTACCAATGCGTTATCAGACATAGAAAATCAGGCCTTTTGTTTATTCTTTTCACTAAGTGGAATGCCAAATAATTCCAGTCTGTGATCTACCAGCTCAAATCCCAATTCACGGGCAATGGTTTCTTGAAGTTTTTCTATTTGCTCGTTAGTAAATTCAATTACTTCGCCAGTGCGCAGGTTGATCAAGTGGTCGTGGTGTTCGCCCGAAGATTCTTCGTAGCGCGAACGACCATCACCAAAATCGTGTTTTGCAATAATTCCTGCTTCTTCAAACAGGCGGACAGTGCGATATACCGTGGCGATGCTAATGCCAGCATCTACAGACGAAGCGCGCTGGTATAACATTTCCACATCAGGGTGATCATCAGAATCCGATAGTACGCGCGCAATAATACGGCGTTGCTCGGTCATTTTGAGCCCTTTTTCTTCGCATTTATTTTCTAACGTAGAAGCCATGAAACCGCTCTGTATTAGTTGTGAGGTTAAGTTGCGTTTACGATAAGGATTTAGGCCGTAGAAAACAATGCTAAAAATCAATTAGCCAGCTTGGCCGGTTTCCATCTTTATCTAAAACTTCTGGTGCTTCAGTTTGAATAGCACTTGGATCGAGTGTTTGTATGTTTGTGCCATAAAATTTATGTGGCAACCAAGTGGCGATAGCTGGAGTAGTGGCAATTAAGCCCAGAACAATTACCTGAATGGCCACAAAAGGTAAAGCGCCGCGATAAATACTGCCGGTAGCTACTTCTTTTGGGGCTACACCGCGTAAATAAAATAAAGCAAAACCAAAGGGTGGCGTTAAAAATGATGTTTGCAGGTTAATCGCCATCATAATTGCCAGCCATATAGGATCTGCTCCCATGCCAAGTAAAATAGGGGCAACGATGGGGACAACTACAAAAATAATTTCGATAAAATCGAGGAAGAATCCCAGCAAAAACATTACCAGCATAGTTACAAGCATTGCGCCCAGCAATCCACCGGGTAAGCTACTTAATATGCCGTGGATAACATCTTCGCCGCCATATCCGCGAAAAACCAGTGTAAATACGGTGGCACCAATTAATATGGTGAATACCATGCAGGTGACTTTTGTTGTGCATTGAACTATGCCGCGTAAATTCTCGAGTGATAGCGCTTTGCGCTGAAATGCAAGCAACAACGCGCCCACAGCACCCACTGCGGCAGATTCTGTAGCGGTTGCAAACCCCAGCAATATGCTGCCAAGTACGATGGCAATAAGAAAAAGTGGTGGAAATAATACCTTGCAAACGCACATAAAACCTTTATTGCCCATAATGCGCGTACGCTCTTCGCTTTTCATTGCAGGAAGTTTTTTTGCACAGAATAATGCATTGAGTATCAGCCATGTTAAATAGCAGCCCACCAGTAATGCGCCCGGGAGCAGCGCCGCCACAAATAAATCAGCAATGGTTACGGGGGCAGTGGCGGTAATGCCGTGTCGCATTTGTGTGGTTTGCCATGCACTGGAAATTTGATCGCCCAGCAAAATGAGCACGATAGAAGGAGGGATAATCTGTCCTAAAGTGCCTGCGGCGCAAATCGTTCCGCTGGAAATTCGGGGGCAATATCCAGCCTTTATCATGCTGGGAAGCGATATTAACCCCATGGTTACCACGGTTGCACCAACAATTCCGGTGGATGCGGCAAGCAATGCGCCAACAATTAATACCGAAATTCCCAACCCCCCACGCAACGTACCAAACAGTGCAGACATAGTTTCGAGCAGATCTTCGGCAATTTTAGCGCGTTCTAATGTTACGCCCATAAATATAAAAAGTGGCACAGCAAGCAAAAGCTCATTGAGCATAATGCCATAAATGCGGTTGGGAAGGGCGTTGAGAAAAGAAATATCAAAAACATCCATTGCCGAGCCTAAAAAAGCGAACAGCAATGACACACCTGCCAAAACAAAAGCTACGGGATAGCCAAGCAACAATCCTGCAAAAATCACAAAAAGCATGGAATAAAGCATGATTTCAGTCATGGAGCGCCTTTTGCTGTGTGAGAGTTTTGGCAGATTCAGCAATCACAGCAATGCCTTGCAGCATAAGCAGGGCAGGCCCAATGAGCAAAAAGCTCTTAAGCAGAAATATTCCTTGTAAACCATTATATTCACTGGAAGCTTCATAGAGTTGCCATGATGAATGCACAAAACCCCACGAATAATATATCAGTGCAAAGCAAACAGGAAAAAGCAAAGTAATGGTGCCTATAAGGTCTACAAGTGCTTTTTTACGGTTTGAGAAGCCTGCATAAAATACATCTACGCGCACTTGCTCGCCCGCTTGCAATGTGTATCCCATTGTGGCCAAAAAGGTAGCGGCATGAATTGCCAGCACTAATTCTATTTGCCATGCTGCGCCCACGTTAAATGCATAGCGCAATGCGACATTAAGGCACATAAGCAACACGGTAGCTAAGGTTAACCACGCCATCGCGGTGCCAATACGTGCATTTATCACGGCGCAAATGCGCGCTAATGAGCAGAAAAATTGGTGCATAGCAGACTATATTGTTTTGTAGGTGGATGCACTTGTAACGTATTGCGTGCTATGCGTCAAAATATTATGACAGTTTGGTTAAGGCGACTGCGTTTGTTTGGCGACATCTTGTGCCATATCCAGCACCAGAGGATACAAACGGTTTGCAATTCCTTTTGCACCATCGGCATTAGGATGCAGTCCATCCTGAAGGTTCATTTCGGCTTTGCCCTGAACTCCGGCCAGAAAATTGGGGTAATACTCAATGTCATATTTTTCCGACAGGCTATCAAACATGGCACCATAATCCCCCATATTTTTATTACCTATTACATAGATATTTGGAATTTTTACGCCACTTAGCAGCACACGAATATCGCGATCAAGAAGCTCCTCTATCATTTCTTCCAGATTTTCGCGGGATTTGCTGGCTGAAATTTGCCGTAGAATATCATTGGCACCCAGTTCTAGTATCACAATATCTGGCTGTGCGTTGAGCACCAGATTCAAACGCGCCAACCCATCTTGGGTAGTGTCACCAGAAATGCCCATATTGATGATATGTACACCTGTATGCCCGTTTTGCGCAAAACGTTCTTGCAGTATGGCGGGCATAGCTTTGTTGGCTGGAAGCTGGTATCCTGCAGTCAGGCTATCTCCAAAAGCAACGATTTTAACAGGTGTTGCGATAGGTTGACCCTCTCCACAAGCGGTTAACATGCTGATGCAGAATAAACATACGAAAAATAATTTGATAGTATTGCGTGTAAACATGCGCGCATTGTAGAGTTGAGCAATTGAATAGCAAGTAAATCTCCCATAAAAATGTATAATATTTCTCTTTCCTCACTATGTGAGTTTCATCATAAGCTGCATCTATGGTATGGCGCTCACGGTCGGCATAGCTTGCCATGGCGTAATACCCGCGATGCCTATGCAATTTATGTGAGCGAAGTAATGTTGCAACAAACACAAGTGAAAACGGTGCTGTCGCGGTTTTATGCACCATTTTTGCAGGCATTTCCAACATTGCAGGCACTGGCTAATGCGCCACAAGAGTCGGTGCTAAAGCAGTGGGAGGGGTTAGGATATTATAGCAGGGCGGCAAATATGCATAAAGCGGCACAAATTGCTGCACCACAGTTGCCAGGCAATGTAGAATCGCTACTGATGCTACCAGGAATTGGCCAAAACACGGCTCATGCGATAGCGGCATTTGCCTATAACCAACCGGTGCCGGTTATGGAGGCGAATGTAAAACGGGTGATCTGCCGTATTTTTGCCCTGACACATCCTACAGATAAGCAATTATGGAGCTATGCTTTTGCTTTGCTCGATAGCAAGCAGCCTTTCGAATATAATCAGGCGATGATGGATGTTGGAGCAATGCTTTGCACAAAGCGTAACCCCGATTGTTTGGCTTGCCCTGCCAACACCATATGTTCAGGCAAAAATGCTTCGGGAGCCTATCCGGCCACTAAAACAAAAAAAGTGATTCCTATTCGTACAGCAAAAATCATTGTGTGGCAGGATAGCGAAGGTAAAATTATGATACAGCCACGCATAACGGATTTTTTAAAAGGTTTGTATGGCTTTAGCGAGTATCCGTTGGATGCAGAAAATTTCTATTGTGATAATGTATCTTATACTATGAAGGATGCAGTTTTTTTAGGCAATGTAAACCAAACATATAGTCATTTTAAAATGAATGCAGAAGTGTGGCGCATTTTTGTGAAACCGAATAATGAGGGGCAGTGGTTTGATAAGAATGCACTGCAAGAAATTACGCTCTCCGGCATTGACCATAAAATTGCAGCGCTGGCGTTTATGCCGCCTGACGAAGATAAACAGACAGAATTTTAAGCATTTCGCCTTCGGATAACGGAAAATACTTTCCATCCCGTGCATATAACAGCTTTGAATAGTGAATTTTTGCCAGCTTTAATTGCAGCTGTATGGCGTCACGCATGGAAATGCCAGATTTCCACGCGAGTGCGGTAATGTCTTTAGGGTTGTCGGAATCAATAATTTTTTTGGTAGCGGATTTGGGAACATCTGCCAGTAGCGATATGGCGGCCACCACAAATTCACGCTCGCCGCTATCGAGTGCTGCCATCACATATTGCGAATCCAGGTCACCTTGGGTAAATAGATTGATAGCCTGACGATCTGCTTCTTTTTCACGATCTATATGCGGGTTATATAGCCGGCTTGCAATTGCTTTGGTGAGGTTTTCGCCCAGCTCTTTGGTTATCATGCCACGGTCTTCCATGTCCATAATCATCGCTTCCGAAACAAAGCGGGCAATTTTATTGATGGTACGCGTGGTAAGTTCCGGACGGTCCAGCAGTGACTCATGCCAGATTTCATAATTCGGGGCTTCTTCTACCACTATTTCTAGTGTTTTTTCGTTAAAATGCGCACGCTTATTCGAAAGTAGATTGTTGATAACCCGTGCATCGTCTTCATCTACACGGGAATGGGTGACGTTGCGTATGATAGCATCGGTAACATCTGTCGAAACTTCCTGACGGCGCGATACTGCTTCTACTACACCTGGTATCTCGCTGTTAGCAATAATTTCCAATAAGTCGCTGTCGCCCAGTAAGGGAGAAAATTCCAAAATAGGAGCGGCGACTTCCAGTTCTTCATCCCACGCCAGTTTGCGTATAAGCTCTGGCGGGGCGTCATGACTATCACGCAGTTCTTCGGCTATCATTTGTCGTATACGTGGCAATTGATCTTCGGCCATAACAAACAATACACGGAACACATGCCGCATTAACTGCTCTTTTTTAGATTCGGCTAATTCTGGCAACAGAAGCGATATTTTACGGGCGATTTGCAAACGCACATCTTCGTCTACATTATTCATCGATACATCTTGCGCACTGAGAGAAAGCGTTTCTGTGCCTTCTGAAGTTTCAATGATGATAGCGTCACTATTAATTTCTACGGCAGTTTTGCTGCCATCATCAGCGGTATGCGTATCTTTTAAAATTGTATAGGTGGTGTCGTTTATTAGTCTGCCTTCGGGGGCATCAAAAGTGGAGGGGGCAAGCATTTCACCATCGCAATGTGCTTTGGTAGTAGAGGCAGGTGTGGGAGCAGGCGCGCGTTCTAATGAGCCGGTAAACACGTATCTGATAGCTTTAAAAAGGCGGTATAACATAGAATTCCTATGGCTATGCCGTTGTTATTATTGTTATTGTCTAATCAAACCTTTTTGCGCGCATTATACCATGATAATAAGGGTTCACCTCTTGGCAATGCACCAATGTGCTTGCATCTATAGTGGGCTTTCCAAACAAATAACCTTGTCCAAAGCGAACGCCACTTTCCCATAATAATGCCGCAACTTTTTCATCCTCTACCATTTCACCAATCGTAACAATACCCAATTCTTTACACATATTGGCCATGGCCTTTAATAAATGCTTGCCCCGTGGAGTAGTGAGTGACTCGCGTACATAGCTACCATCAATTTTAACAAAATCCACTTGTAAGCGCCGTAGATAATTAAATGACGATTCGCCCACGCCGAAGTCATCAAGACAACATAAAAAACCTTGCTCGCGTAATTCTTGCAAAAAGATATTTGCCATTTCAAAGTCGGTTATTTTAGCAGATTCGGTGATTTCAAAAATAAGCTGCTTATTTATTCCGGCATTGCGTGAAGTTATTTCGCGCAGTGCATCAAGATATAAATCGGAACTTAAAGATTTTCCTGAAAGATTAACAGCAACCTTAGGGCGATGCCCTTGCTCTCGTGCATCAAGCAAGACTTCTATAGCACGCTGACACATAGCCAGATCGAACTCACCAATAATACCAGCCTGCTCGCCAAAGCTAATGAAGCTAAACGGGTTTTCGAACGATGTTTCGCCCTCAATACGCACTAGTGCTTCATAATGATGGATTATGCCGTTTTTTAAATCAACAATAGGCTGAAAGGCGAGTTGAAACCTATTACCATCAACCGTGTTTTTAAATTCACTGATTTTTTGCACCGTTTCTTGCAACATGCTTTGATAACCATCGGAAAGCGAGTGAATATTAAACTCTTTTCCTTCAGATTCGGCGAAGCGAGTAATTGTGTATAGAAGGGCATTGGCACAATCGAGTGCGCTGAGTGTGGAGTCACCCGCTTCAATGGTCTCGCTGTGGCCACGCACACCTTTGCCGCTGGGATCGGCATTGCGTGTTATCTCAAATAATTGATTCATGATTTGCTTGGGGTCGGTGTTTGCATCGAGAATTACGCTATATGCACCTTCTTCTACCAAACCTGCAGAATCGCCATTGAGCGAGTGGGAGCGTAAATAATTACTGATATCATGAAGTAAATTTTGTGCTGCATCGGTTGTAAGGTGATCTAAAAGTTCCGTAAGCTCTGGCAAATCTAGTAACGTGATATGCACTTCTTTATTGCTACCCTTCGCATCCTGAATATGCTTTACCGCAGCATTGGCAAAACTGTCCTTCTTATACAGCCCTGTCTTATGGTCGCGTTTATCAAGCTCTGCAGGGCTCAGCTCTGCTTTTAAAAAGGTGAGTGTGAGATAGTAATGATTTTTTAGCGCGCTTAATTTATAGCCGCTTAGCGCAAAAGGAATTGCATCGCCAAACTTCGATTGTAAGTGAATACGCTCCTGATCGATTCGATCTTGCTTTAAGTCTTCGCATAACATCTTATGCGCTAGCGTAGCATCGTTGCTATGCACAAGATTGAGAAATGACTCACCGGTAAATTCAACTGATTTTTTACCAAGTAAGCCGCTGACAGCGCCGTCCATGAATAAGATGTTGGCATCCTCGTCCAGTTCTATCAATATATCAGCCGATGCAAAAGAAAACGCCACGAAGCGATCTCTTTCAGAACGCAAGCTTTCTACCGCTTTGTTATTTGCTGACATGAAATACTTTCAGAACATTATAATAGGGCAGGCAAATACCTGCACGACCATTTTATGACGAAAAAGCTTAATAATTCCTTAAAAACCTGCTAAGCCAATTAACCAATCGCTCAGATATTTCAGGAGAACTTATGGCCACTACAGCAACCAAGCCCGCTGAATACATGGATTTAGAAGCAACCATTAATTCTGCGTGGGACAATCGCGAAACATTAAATTTATCTACTCATGGCGCTGTTCGTGATGCAGTTGACACCGTATTAGGGCTGCTGGATACAGGAAAGTTGCGCGTGGCAGAAAAATCTGGTGCGGATTGGCAGGTGAATCAATGGGCGAAAAAAGCGGTGTTGTTATCGTTTCGCCTGAATGATATGCGGCCAATGGGGAGCAGTGAATCAGCTACGTGGTTCGATAAAGTCCCCAGCAAATTTCATAACTGGTCAGAAAAAGAGTTTCGCGAAGCAGGGTTTCGTGCTGTTCCGGGTTGTTTTGTGCGCCAATCGGCTTTTATTGCGCCAGATGTGGTGCTGATGCCGAGTTTTGTAAATATTGGTGCCTATGTGGATAGCGGCACAATGGTAGATACTTGGGTAACGATTGGCTCGTGCGCTCAAATCGGTAGAAACTGCCATATATCTGGTGGTGTTGGCATAGGTGGCGTTCTGGAGCCATTACAGGCGAATCCTGTGATTATCGAAGATAATTGTTTTATCGGCGCACGCAGCGAAGTAGCCGAAGGTGTGGTGGTTGAAGAAGGTGCGGTGATTTCCATGGGGGTTTTCCTTGGCGCATCCACTAAAATCGTAGATCGCGAATCCGGTGCTGTGAGCTATGGACGGGTGCCTGCCTATTCGGTGGTAGTTCCAGGTACATTGCCGGGTAAAACACCAACATCTCCTTCTTTGGCGTGTGCTGTTATTGTGAAACGGGTAGACGAAAAAACCCGCTCCAAAACTTCGATTAACGAATTGTTGCGTGCATAAATGATGTCATCAGATACCCTCAAACTCGCACAAAAGCTTATACAAGTCGATAGCGTGACACCGGATGACGGTCACGGTATTGCTGTGATGCAGGAATATTTAAGTGATGTGGGATTTGAATGCCATGAGCTGGTATTCGAAGATGATGAACATGGTAAAGTACATAATCTTTATGCGCGAATAGGCGAGGGCAGCCCCAATTTTTGCTTTGGTGGGCATACCGATGTAGTTCCACCAGGAAATATTGCGGCATGGCGGGCAGGCCCATATTCGGCAGAGGTGATTGAAGGGCGTCTGCATGGTCGTGGCGCTGAGGATATGAAGGGCGCAATTGCCGCTTTCGCCATAGCTGCAAAGCAGTTTATTGAATCGAATAATGGCGTAATGCCAAAAGGTTCTATCAGCTTTTTACTTACCGGCGATGAAGAAGGGCCAGGGGTAAATGGCACCCCGAAGATGCTCAATTGGCTGCGGGAGCAAGGTGAACCTCTGGACGTATGCTTGGTGGGAGAGCCAACAAACCCAGAAATATTAGGTGAAATGGTAAAGATTGGCCGCCGTGGCAGCATCATTACAGAGCTTGTAGTATTGGGCAAACAAGGGCATGTGGCTTATCCTGCATTGGCAGATAACCCCGTAACAAAAATGGTTGAAGTGCTGCACAGCCTGAAAAACGAAGTGCTGGACGTAGGAACTGAATTTTTCCCTCCATCTAATTTGGAAGTTACCACCGTAGATGTTGGCAATAGCTCTGTGAATGTAATACCCGAACAGGCTATGGCACGTTTTAATATCCGTTTTAATGACCTGCATCATTCTGATGATTTGAAAAAGTGGATAGATCTGCTTTGCCATAAAATCTGTGGCAAAGATGGTTATCGTCTCAAATTTCGTGTGAGCGGCGAAGCATTTTTAACGCCTCCTGGTGAACTGTCAGCGTTGGTAGTGAACGCCATTAAACGCGTAACTGGCATCGAGCCTGTATTGTCCACCACGGGTGGCACGTCGGATGCACGGGTGATTAAAGATTATTGTCCGGTAATCGAGTTTGGCACCACTGGACGCACGCCTCATATGGTAAATGAGTATGTTTTGGTGGAAGATTTAAATAAATTGACTGAAATCTACAAAAATATCCTATTGGATTATTTTAAATAATCTGCATCCTCACATAAAATTGATATTTATATGATGCTCTGCGTATAGGGGGCTGATGCGGGTTTGCATATGTTGGCAGAATATTTAGTTAACATTCATATTGCCAACGAGGACACCATGAAAAAGACAACAATTTTTATTTCTACAGCAGCATTAATGGCCGGTACGGCTTGTGGTGTATGGGCAGAAAGCAACGAAACCACTTCTGCTTCCTTCGACCGCTCTGAACGCAGTATATATGACAGCAGCATTCGCACCACCGCAATCAACGATGATGGGGTGCTTTATAGCGCCAATAGTGTAGATGTTAGCGCAGATGCTGATACACATTCAACAATGCATAGTGGTCTTAATTCAAATAATCGCATTGGTATTGATTCTTCAATTGATACGAACGTAGGCACCGTAGTTGACACCGAAACAAATAGCGATAGTGACTATGACACTGAATTTGATGCCGACACCAGTATTAATAGCCAATCGGATGTGGAAATGCGCAATAACGCTGGAAATCGCACTACCACAAACAACAATGCTGGAATAGATGCCGAATTGGGCAGCAATATTGGCGGCAGTAAGGTGGGGGTAGATTCTAACATTACCGCAGGTGGTAGTGCTGGCGGCGGCGTGATTGGAAACTAGCCATTATTCAACATGCTTTGCCTTTATTTAAAATTATGTTAAAATAAAGCCATATCTACTTATGTAATTCTATTAAGGATAGGCATGTGATGAAACAATTATTCACCCTTTGTGTTATTGGTAGCTTGGCGTTTTCGGGCGGCAGCGCGTATGCTAATGGGCAGCGTAGTAGCGACCATGATCATGATCATGATCATGACGTCCACAGCGGAGCTGATAATGAATCATTAGGCAATAAAACTGCCTATGAGCTAATGATGGGCGGAGTTAGCAATACCCCGAAAGAAGCGCCGGTGCAAGTTATACACGGTGAAGAAAAACGTGGATACTATACGGGATCGGACATTGATAAGCAACGTGCGGGAATATATGGAAATAAAGCCGCATATGAACGTATGATGGGCAGCTACCAGATCAAAGATCATTTCGAGGAAAGTGGTCATGACTCTCATCATGCCGAATCGGAAAATGATGTAGATGTTTTTGATCGTCATTTAAGTGATGGCGGTGTATTTAAAAGCTCTGGAGCACAGAATTCGCCTACTACCAAGGCAAACTATGGCCATTACGGTCACTAATTAATATATAACTTTGGTAAGATATAACCCTTCTGCCGGCGCGGTTGGCCCAGCAGCGTGGCGATTTTTAGCGTCACGGGCGGCAGCCAAATCGTTGCGTGTCCATTTGCCCTTACCCACCAGATATAAGCTTCCCACCATTATACGTACCTGATGGTGTAAAAAAGAGCGCGAGGCAACATGAATGCGGAATTCTTCGTTATCAATTGGCTCAAAGCGCATTTCATCCAGTGTTTTCATGGCAGAATTCGCCTGACACTCACTATCGCGAAAGCTGGTGAAATCATGGTGCCCTAATAGCTCATGCGTAGCGTCTATCATTGCGGTTATATTAAGTGGTTCTGAAACCTGCCATGCGCGATATTTATCCAGCGCCAACGGAGCGCGGCGATTGATAATACGGTACATATAGCGCCGCCCCGTCGCCGAAAATCGGGCATGAAAATCTTCACTCACTACTTCGCCATCCAATATAGAAAGCTGTGTTTCTTTCAGGTAGTAATTCAGAGCTTCTTTCACACGAAATCCGGAGTATTCTTTATTATGCAAATCAAAATGTATTACCTGCCCACGTGCATGTACGCCTGCATCGGTGCGTCCGGCGCAATGTACGGTGGGGTTTTCTCCGCAAAATTGAAATATGGCTTCTTCTAAATATTGTTGGCCGCTTGGCACATCGTTTTGTCGTTGCCAGCCATGCAGCCCCACACCATCATATTCCACAATCAGCTTGTAGCGGGTCATATCAATTGCCCAACACGGTATTTATAGCGATAGGGCACCCCTTGAGCATTTCGCAGACGGGCATGGGCTTTTTTCCTGCGCGCTGCACAATTGTTGGGCGCAACATGCCTTTGCCGCATGCGATGGTAAAGTCTTCGCCTGAAACAGCTCCGGGTTTATGTGAATGGGGTGAGTTGTCTAATGTCGCAGACAGGATTTTAAGTGGCTCCCCATTCAGTGAAGTTACTGCGGCAGGAAACGGATTTAGGCCATTTATCAGTTGTAAAATTGCTTGGTTCGGTAAATTCCAATCGATATGGCTTTCTGCTTTTGTGATTTTTTTAGCATAGGTTACTCCTGTTTCGGGTTGTGGAGTAGCCTGCGCTTGGCCAGTTTCTATTTGCTGCAATGTATCCAGCAAAATGGGTGCAGCATCCTGCGCTAGTTTGTCGTGTAATATGCCGGTGGTGATGTTATCTGCTACGGGCTGGGTAACGCGTTGCAGCACTGCGCCCGTATCCAGCCCCTCATCCATTTGCATAATGCAAATATCTGTGGTCGTGTCGCCAGCCATAACGGTACGGTGAATGGGCGCTGCACCGCGCCAACGGGGCAGTGCGGAAGGGTGTATGTTAATACAGCCATAGGGGAAGCTTTTCAAAACATTTTTTGGCAACAACAAGCCATATGCTGCAACAACTGCAATATCTGCTACATAGTCTTGTAAAGCGCAAACCTCAGTTATTTGTTTGAAATTCACTGGAGTTTGCACAGGAATATTGTGACTTTCTGCCAGCTTATGTATGGGAGAAGGGCGCAGTTTTTGCCCTCGACCCGCAGGACGAGGGGGTTGCGTATAAACTGCCACAACTTTATGAGCGCTATCAATAAGCCCTTGCAGCGCCGGAACCGCAAAATCCGGTGTACCCATAAAGACTATTTTTAATGGCATGGCAGATATCAGTGATTACAAAATTCGGTATGAACATGCTCACCATGCTCATGTGCAGTATAGATATCGTCATAATCGCCGCGTTTTTTGTTTTTTTGCAGTTTTTTTACGATCATTTCACGCTTAAGCTTCGATAAATGATCTACAAAATTTATACCATTAATGTGATCTATTTCATGTTGAATGCAGGTTGCAAGCAAGCCAGAGGCCTGAATAGTTTGCGCTTTGCCATGCTCGTCTAAATATTTCACTGTAATATCTGCGGGGCGATCCACATCACCAAATTGCTGCGGGAAAGACAGACACCCTTCCTGATAGCTAAAAAGCTCTTGCGAGGCTTCTACAATTTCCGGATTCACCATTTTAATGGGATTTCCCGGCTCATGCGGTGTTTCTTGTTCTACATCAACTACAATACAGCGGTGTAATACACCAACCTGATTGGCGGCCAAACCTATGCCGTGGGCATTATACATGGTGTCCAGCATGTCGCCCAACAGGGTGCGAATTTCGTCTGTCACCTCTGCAACTGGTTTTGCCACTTGTTTTAACACCGCATCGGGTGCAATCACTACAGGTAAAATTGCCATTGTGTAACCTTTCTATAATATGCGCAGTTTAGCATGATTCTAAACTATGGGCAAGATTCAGCACACATCTTTAAGACGTGCCAAGGATTCATCGCGGCCAAGCACTTCCATCATTTCAAATACGCTTGGTGATATCGTGCGCCCGCTTAATCCGGCGCGCAGTGGTTGAGCCACCTTGCCTAATTTAGTATCTTTGGTTTCCGCGTATTGCCGAGCAATTTCCTGCATGGTTTCGGCTGTCCAGTCATTTGCAGACTCAAACAATGGCAAAATATCTGCCACCATAGAATTTCCACCATCGGCATTAAGAATTTTTTGTGCTTTCTCATCAAGCATCAGAGGGCGAGGGGTGACATATATTTTTGCCATATCAGCCAACTCAATCAAGGTTTTGGCACGCTGTTTTAAGCCTTCCATGCCATTACTAACCCGCTGTTTTGCTAGTGCATCTACTGAATGGCCAGTTTGTGATTCTATGAATGGAATTACCATCTCTGTCAACCGAGCATTATCGGCTTCTCGAATGTAATGCCCGTTAAGATTTTCCATTTTTGCAAAATCTAATCGCGAAGGGGATTTGCCTATGCCATCGGTATCAAACCATTGTATAGCCTGTTCGGTGCTGATGGTTTCATCATCGCCATGCGACCAACCCAAGCGCAGCAGGTAATTGCGTAACGCCTCAGGTAGATAGCCCATATCGCGATAGGCTTCAATACCCAGCGCACCATGGCGTTTGGATAGTTTGGCGCCATCGGGGCCATGAATTAATGGCACATGGGCGAATTTAGGAATATCCCACCCAAGTGCATTATAAATAACCATCTGACGTGCGGTGTTGTTCAGATGGTCATCTCCGCGAATAATGTGTGTAACAGCCATGTCGTGGTCATCCACTACCACGGCCAACATATAGGTGGGGGTGCCGTCTGAGCGCAAAATAATTAAATCGTCTAATTGGTCTGCTGCAAAGCGTACATCTCCTTGCACCATATCGCGCACAATCACTTCGCCTTCAAGTGGTGCTTTGATACGCACAACTGGCTTCACGCCCTCAGGCGCTTCGGATGCATCGCGGTTGCGCCAACGGCCATCATATTTATAGGGCTGCTTCTTAGCGGTGGCATCTTCGCGCATGGCTTCTAATTCTTCGGGGCTGCAATAGCAATAATATGCATGACCATCGGCAACCAATTGGTGGGCAACTTCACTGTGACGTGCAGTCTTGGAAAATTGCAGCACAGGTTCTTCATCCCAATGCAACCCCAGCCATTGCATGCCATCATAAATTGCATCAATTGCTTCTTGTGTCGAACGCGCACGATCAGTATCTTCGATTCGCATTAAAAACTTGCCATTATGGTGTTTGGCAAACAACCAGTTAAATAAGGCAGTGCGCGCACCACCAATATGTAAATATCCGGTGGGCGAAGGGGCAAAACGGGTAACAACCGTCATAAATAATCCTTAATGCGCGAGTGGCTATGGTCTATGAAAACAGGAATATAAAACAACGTGGAAGAATTGCAAAATAAATTCCTGTCTATTTGGTATGCTGAGCGCCCACGATGGATTTTATGGATACCGGTTTTTATTGGCACGGGCGTAGGAATTTACTTTTCACTGCCTAATGAGCCATCACTTCCCCCATTGTGGTTGAGTGTTTTTGCCTTCGCATTGTTAGCATATTGGGGATTTTATAACCAAAAAACTCTGTTAGGGAATAGTGCAATATTAGCGATGTGCATTGCGCTGGGTTTGTCGGTAGCGGCGCAACGCACCGCCTATATTGCCGCACCAATCATTGAACGGCAATTGTACCCACAAACTATAACCGGTGTGGTTGCTGAAATCACCACGCGCCCCGAAACCACACGTTTAACGCTAGAAAATGCGGTTATAAAATCGCTTTCTCATGAAGATACACCAAAATATATCACGGTATCACTTCGTAGCCATGCGGATAAAGCGATAGAGTTGGGCGATAAGATAGAGTTACGTGCGGGTTTCTTTCCTCCTCCAAAACCAGTTATTGCCGGAGGATTTGCATTTCATCGCCATTTTTTCTTTAAACAGATAGGTGCAATGGGCTATGCGATTGGATCAGATCAGCCCAAGATTTTGATTAAAGCGCGAGACAGTACTAGCATAGCGAGCCAAATTCTGCAAAAACGCCACGACATAGCCCAATGGTTGATACAACATATGAGTAAACGAGAAGGCGCGGTGGCAGCGGCACTTATGGTGGGCGAGTCACGAGCGATTCCACCGGATATATATGAATCTATGCGCCAGTCAGGCTTGGTACATGTGCTATCAATCTCTGGGATGCATTTGACACTGGCAGCAGGAATATTTTTCTTCTCTGCCCGATTAATTTTTGCTGCTATTCCACAATTTGCGGCACGTTGTGATACAAAAAAATATGCAGCAATCGTGGCGCTGATTGGCACATTCATTTATCTGCTGTTGGCAGGAATGCCCATTTCGGCGCAACGCTCCTTTGTGATGGTGGCGCTTGTATTATCAGCTGTCATGATTAGCCGTACCGTCACGCCCGTGAGATCTTTATGCATGGCGGCTACATTGTTACTTGTTTTTACGCCGGAATCATTACTAAACCCAGGGTTTCAATTGTCTTTTGCCGCTACTTTGGCAATTTTGGCGTATTATGAGCGATGGATAGAAACGCGTAATAAGTTGTTGCCCGAAGAATGGAACTGGAAACAAAAACAAAAGCAATTCTGGAACGGAATCGTGGCAACCTCAACGGTGGCAACGTTCGCGACCATGCCGTTTATTCTGCATCACTTTGAAGGATTACCACTTTATTCAGTATTAGCGAATTTAGTAGTAATGCCACTGGCATCGTTTTGGATTATGCCCATGGTGGTACTGGTGTTGGTAACGCTACCACTAGGCATAGCAGGATGGTTTTTGCCGGTGTTGAAATGGGGTATCAGTATGATGCTGGCAATGGCACAGTGGATTGTGACGCTGCCATATGCGATACTTGACACGCCGCCCCTTTCCACGCCATGGCTGGTGGTAATTACGTTTGGCGGCTTGTGGCTGTGTTTATGGCAAACAAGGTGGCGTTATTTAGGTGTAGTACCTATGCTTGCAGGGCTAATGAGTCTTGGTTTTTATCATCCGCCGGATATGGTGATTAGTGCGGATGCCAAAAAAATCGCTGTGCGCACCTCACCTGATACCATTACCATGTTACGTGGACAACGGCGCGGATTCACACAAGATGGATGGAAGCGTTTTTTGCGTACCGAAAGTTATGAACTGCTTCGCAAGGCTAACAGCAAGCATATTCGCTGCGATGATCGTGGGTGTATTTATACATGGAACGGTCAGGAAATTGCATTTTCCTATCATCGCGCCACCTTGCAAGAAGACTGTGCTAAATCAGATATGGTAATCACGCCGTTATGGCCAGCGTATTACGATACACAGAGTTTTTGTGGCCATACCAAACTTTACGATAAAAGCTGGTTGGCAAAAATGCAGGGTGTGAGTTTTTGGATAACTCCTGAAAGAATCCACTATAAAAGTGTATTAGAAACATTGGGCAATCGCCCATGGAGTCAGCGCAGCACCACAAGAAATTAATGTATAGTAGTGACGCGCCAACCGCTTTTTTCTATTTCGGATAATATGCCGGTTTCGCCCATTAGATGTAACGCCCCAATGGCAGTCAGGCTACTGCCTTCATTTAAGTAAGATTGCAGACGATTTGCCATTATGCGATTGCGTTCAAAAATCAGCTTTTCTTCCATGTAGCGTCGCAATTCCAAGCCTGTCATCATGTCAAAAGATGCATCTGCAAATTTATGCATGGCTTTAAGATCACGATCTACATAATTTTGCATAAACAATGCGTTAGCTTCATCAATGCCATCTACCTCGCCAAGTGTGTCGATAAGCATTTGAAGTTGTTTGTCTTCGGGAATACTGGCAAAAATCTCAAATTGCTCGGCAGGACTTTCAATACTAAATAATATCTTACCCATTGATTGCGCGGCATTCTGTAAGCGCTTATCTAAAGTAACACCGTCGGCTACAGGGGGTGGGTATTGTAATGTTATTGCCGCTGCCCAAGGGCGCATACGATTTGTACCAATCTGTGGAATATCAAGCCTTTCTTTCAACTCTTTTGATAGCAGTGCAAATTGCTCTGTACTCAGCATGTCAGACAATCCTTTAGATTGAGTAACTGGAGTAAACATGTATTGCGCAGCCACCAGCGCGGTATTCGCATCTTCTACGAATTCAAAACCCACATGGCTGGTTTTTTTAATCAGGGTCAGCGCATCTTCATAAATGGGTTGTAACGTGGGGGAATCGGAATGGAGTGTACCCATGATATAATTATCCGGATGGCCACATTTTTCGAGTTTAAAAAACAATCCAACTTCGTAGCGTTGAGCGATCGGGACATAGGCTTCCTGTTGAGCCGTACATGTTTCTGCTTTGGCTGAAAGCACGGTTGGTTCTGCCATGCCTGCGGTAGGATATAGCAATGCATGAATAAAACATGTGGCAATAATAGCGAGGTTTTTCATATCACTCCTCCCATCAGGGCGCGGGTGGCTGTGGCAACATCTTCCTGACGCATGAGTGATTCACCCACTAAGAAACAATGAATACCCGCCATTTTCATGCGTGCGATGTCTTTGGGTGTGCTGATTCCGCTTTCACATACAGCAATACGATCTTGCGGAATGTGAGGCGTCAGGGCTTCGCTCGTCGTGAGGTCAACTTCTAATGTTTTGAGGTTGCGGTTATTTACGCCTATTAAGGGAGATTTCAAATGCGCTAATGCCCGTTGCAATTCAGGTTCGTCATGCACCTCTATCAGTACATCCATATTTAGTGCAAAAGCTGCATCTTCTAACTCTTTTGCTTGAGCGTCATTTAAGGCAGCCATTATCAACAAAATACAATCGGCTCCAAGTACCCGTGATTCTAAAATCTGATAGGGATCCAGCATAAAGTCTTTGCGTAAAACAGGGAGGCTACATGCAGCGCGGGCAGCCATTAAAAAGCTGTCCTCTCCCTGAAAATACGGCATGTCCGTAAGCACAGAAAGGCAGGTTGCGCCACCAGCTTGATAAGAGCGCGCCAAAACAGGGGGTGAGAAACGTTCACGTATCAGCCCTTTACTGGGCGAGGCTTTTTTTACCTCGGCAATAATGGCTATGCCATTGCCCTTTGAAGAAGTGCTAAGCGCTTTTGCAAAACCACGGGGAGCCTCAACACCTTGTGCGCGCATTTCAAGCTCGGATACTTTTGCAACTGCTTTGCGCTCAGCAATATGTTCGCGTTTTTTTTCGCATATTTCCTGTAATTTATTCATTCTGGCTCCAATAGGCATGCAGATTTTCGTCGTTCTTACTAATTGATACGAGGGTTGCAAGGGTTTCACGCGCTTTTCGCGTATCAATCGCCGCTGCAGCCATGGCTACGCCCTCGCTAAGTGTGGTAACTTTACCTGCCACCACTAATACTGCCGCGCTGTTAAGCAATACAATATCACGATAGGCATCGTTTTGACCTTGCAGTAGCTCTTGCAGTCGTATGGCATTAAATTTGGGGTTTTTTCCGGCTAGAGATTGCAGGGTTGCCTGCGGCAATCCAACATCTTCGGGGTGAAGGCTGAATTCGCGTACTGTACCGTCTTCGCGTAGTTCGGCAACCCAGGATTCGCCGGTAGTGGTAAGTTCATCAAGCCCATCACTGCCATGCACAACCCATGCGCGCTTGCAGCCGAGTCGGCCTAAAACTTCGGCAAGGGGGGTAAGCCATGCGCGGTCATATACCCCTACCACTTGAAATTCTGGTTGAGCAGGGTTAGATAATGGCCCCAATAAATTGAATATGCTGCGCATGCCAAGCTCTAGCCGTACAGGCGCCACATGGCGCATGGCCTGATGAAAGCGCGGTGCCATTAAAAACGCCAGATTACAACGCTTCAACGCCAGTTCCATCGTTTCAATGGGGGCGCTAACGTTTACATTTAATTCTGACAACACATCTGATGAGCCGGATTTAGAGGTGACAGAGCGGTTGCCATGTTTTACCACCGGAACGCCACACGCGGCGACCACAATAGCAACAGCAGTAGAGATATTTAATGTGCCTCGGGCATCTCCTCCTGTGCCACAAGTATCCACTGCACCCTGCGGGCAGATAAATTTCTGTGCTTTAGCGCGCATAACACTAGCGCCAGCAGTAATTTCGGTAGCGGTTTCTTTTTTCATACGCATGGCAACCATAAAGGCCGCCATTTGCGCGGGGGTAGCGCCGCCATTCATAATGATTTGAAAGGCGTGTTCTGCTTCTGCAAATTCCAGATCTTGAAAATCAGAAGCTTTATCTATATATTTCTGTATGCTATTGCCCATTGCCATCTATTAAATTTAAGAAGTTTTTCAGCAGGTCGTGGCCATATTCGGAGGCAATACTCTCGGGGTGAAACTGTACTCCATGAATATTTTTGCTTTTATGCTGCACTGCCATAATCAAGCGATCATCGGTTTCGGCCATTATTTCCAGACATTCCGGCATAGAATCGCGCTCGATGATGAGTGAATGGTAGCGTGTGGCATTGAATGGGCTTGGAAATTCTGTAAAAATTCCTTTGTTGCGGCGATGCACTCGGCTGATTTTCCCATGCATAGGTGTGGGCGCTCGCACAACTTTACCTCCAAACACCTGCCCAATACATTGATGCCCAAGGCACACACCAAGCAAGGGCTTGTTTTTTTCAGCGGCTTTCAAAACAACATCCATGCATACGCCTGCATCATCTGGTGTGCCGGGGCCAGGGGAAATCACAATGCCGTCATATTTATTGCTAACCGCATTATCTGCGGTTATTTGGTCATTGCGCACCACATCAACATCTGCTCCAAGCTCACCAAGGTAGTGCAGCAGATTATAAGTAAAACTGTCGTAATTATCGATAAGCAGTATCTTTTTAGTCATGGTAGGTACTCACCTTGAATTACTGAAATTTAACTGCTTGTTCGGCGGCTTTAATCAGTGCTTTGGCTTTGTTGCAACTTTCTTCATATTCGCCTTCACCGGTGCTGTCTGCCACCACGCCGCCACCTGCCTGAACATAGAGCATACCATCTTTAATAAGTCCGGTACGCAATGAAATGCAGGTATCCATCGCGCCATTGGCAGAAAAATACCCGCTGCATCCTGCATAAAAGCTACGGCGCTCTGGCTCTAATTCATCAATTATTTCCATAGCACGGATTTTTGGTGCGCCACTAACTGTTCCTGCAGGGAATCCAGCCATAAGTGCATCTACTGCATCATATTCATCGGCCAATTCGCCTTCGACATTCGATACAATATGCATCACATGTGAATAGCGCTCGATTTTCATTTTCTCGGTAACTTTTACGGTGCCGGTTTTGCTTACACGCCCAACGTCATTACGGCCTAAGTCTAACAACATCAAATGTTCGGCTAGCTCTTTAGGGTCTGCAAGCAGGTCTTGTGCCAATGCTTCATCCTGTTGCATATTTTCACCGCGTTTGCGCGTCCCGGCTATGGGACGCATGGTGACGGTACCATTCCGCAAACGAACCAAAATTTCTGGACTGGATCCTACTAAAGAAAATTCTCCAAAGTGCAGGTAAAACAAAAATGGTGACGGGTTTAAGTGACGCAATGCCCGATATAGCGCAAAATGCGGCAGCTCAAACGGTATGCTAAAACGCTGGCTTAATACCACCTGAAATATGTCGCCAGCGGCAATATATTCTTTGGCTTTATCTACCATGGTGCAATATTGGTCTTTAGTGACATTAGATGTGCAGGGCAGAGGCATCGTTTCCTGATCGCGATATACATGCTCGGGATTCAGGCTTTGTTGAAGCCGCGAAAGCATGACTTCGATCTGGCCAACAGCATTGCCATAGGCTTCATCAGTATCTATTTGCAGATGCTCTTTCCATATGGGGCAGATGATATAAATCATGCCCGCAACATTATCGAAAATAGCCAATAGAGTAGGGCGCATGAACAACCCATCGGGCACGTTGATGGTGTCGGGGTTGTTATCGGGAATTTTTTCGGCAAGCCGCACTGCATCATAATTCATATAGCCCACTAAGCCTGCGGCCATTGGCGGAAGCTCATCAGGAATTTCTATATGCGATTCGGCCAGCAATGTACGCAGCGATTCCAGTGTTGGTTCGCTACATGGTGTATATTTTCCGCATTCGCCATTTTTCCATGGGGCAATTTCTGCTTTGTTGCCATTAAAGCGCCACATGCGATCGGGCGCGAAGCCCAAAATTGAATAGCGACCGCGAATTTCGCCGCCATGTACAGATTCCAGCAAAAAACAGGGCTGCCCAGCTTCCGTGAGCTTTAACATGGCAGAAACAGGAGTTTCTACATCGGCGACAAGTTTACTCCATACTACCTGTGTTTTGCCTTGGTTGTGGGTGGCGGCAAAAGCATCTTTAGAAGGGTATATGGCCGCTTTTTGTAACATGATATCTCACTTTATTGCAGGAGGGAGTCTATAATAGCTTCATTAGGGTCGGAAACACCGTGTTTATCACGCAGATATGCCATGTATTGCAGGTATAACTCGTCTGCATATACGCCGCGCAGGTTTTCGCGTGCAGCGTTAACACCGGATTTTCCCGTTTCGCTGCTATCATCGGCCTTAGATATATTCTTTACTTTGCGTACTATATAGATTCCATCAGCGAGTGCAAAGGCCTCGGTAGCGTCGCCTTTTTGTGCCGTGAATACCGAAGTCAGCATCATAGAAGGGATAGGATGATCGTTTGCAAGCTGCGTAGAACTACGCGTAAATTCCTGATTTTGCAATAGCTCGGCATTGGTTTCTTTCGCTACTTCAGTAATGTTTTTACCTGATAGGGTAGTAGAGGCTTCGCTGGCA
>JAKUPQ010000023.1 GCA_022450665.1 Alphaproteobacteria bacterium
TCGCCCTCGTCGGCGTTGATGACAAGATAATGGGGCCTCTCGGAGGATTCCTTCGGCATGAACGACCATTTCATGCCGGTAGAGAATCCTGCTCCACCACGCCCACGCAAGCCGGATTCCTTCATCTCACCGATAATCCAGTCCCGACCTTTGACAATCAGCGATTTGGTTTTATCCCAATCACCCCGCGCCTGCGCGCCTTTTAAGAACGGATCGTGAAAGCCGTAAAGATTGGTAAAGATGCGATCTTTATCTTGCAACATGCTTTACACTCACTTCTTTGTTTTCGGTTTAGCTGCAGGTTTTTTTGCAACTGTTTTTTTAGCTGACTCCGCGCCAGCCAACTGAGTTTTCCGCGCTTTTGCCGGTGTGGATTTCACCTTTGATTGTGCCGCTTTTTTTGGCGTTTCGCCTTTTTTTATTTCTTTAGTAGTCGGCACGGTATCCACCGCTGGTTGACGCAGATTTTTTGGCTTCGCTTTCGGATCATCCTGCGATGGGCGGTTAGGCACATCATCACTATGTGCTTTCGTTTTTTTCTCTTCGGATTTTGATTCTTTTGCCAACTTCTCATCTGTAAAGATAGTTTTTAGAGAGGTAATACCTTTAATCGGCTCACAGCTGCGGCGATCGTTTTGCGGCCCAACTTTTGGGGTTTTGCCAGCACGCAAATCAGCAATCAGCTTGCGTGTGGTTTCGGGGGTGAGGTCTTCATAGTAATGCGCCCCAATCTGCACCATTGGAGCATTTACGCATGCCGCAAGGCACTCGGCCTCTTTAAGGGTGAATTCTCCATCGGCTGTGGTTTCGCCAACACCGATACCCAGTTCGTCTTTGCAGGTTTTCACAATATCGTCTGAGCCGCGCAACCAGCAAGGGGTTGTGGTGCATACCTCAATCATATGACGCCCCACAGGGGCAAGATTATACATGGTATAAAACGTGGCAACTTCATAGGCACGCATATGTGGAATAGCCAGCATATCCGACACATAATCCATTGCCGCTACCGGAAGCCAGTTGTCATTTTGTTCTTGCGCCAACGTCAGCAAAGGCATAAGCGCACTTTGCTGTTTAGTGGCAGGATATTTTGCGATTATCGCTTTGGCAGTTTTTTGATTTGCCGCAGAAAACACAAAGCTTTCCGGCTGATAGGCGGCCATTTGCGCATCAATCAGTTTTTGTCCTTGGCTGCTCATCTATCTACTTCTCCGAACACGATATCGAGTGAACCCAGCACTGCTCCCACATCGGCAAGCATGTGCCCCTTACACATAAAATCCATTGCCTGCATATGGGTAAAGCCAGGAGCTTTGATGTGGCATTTATAGGGACGGTTACTGCCATCTGCAACGAGGAAAACACCAAACTCCCCCTTTGGCGCTTCTACTGCAGTATAGGTTTCACCTTTTGGCACATGATAGCCTTCACTGTAAAGCTTGAAATGATTAATAAGCGCTTCCATTGAGTACTTCATTTCACTTCGTTTTGGTGGAGTGATGCGTGTATCCAACGTAGAAACTGGCCCCGAAGGCATATCATCGATACATTGGTGGATGATGCGTAGGCTTTGACGCATTTCCTCCATGCGCACCAGATAGCGATCGTAGCAATCGCCATTAGTGCCAACAGGCACATCAAAATCCATGATAGCATACACGTCATAAGGCTGGCTCTTACGCAGATCCCATGCGGTATTCGATCCACGTAGCATAGGCCCACTAAAGCCCCAATTAAGGGCTTCTTCTGCCGTTACCACTCCAATATCCACCGTGCGCTGCTTCAAAATCCGGTTACCCGTTAACAGCCGCTCCACATCGTCCAGATACTCCACGAAATTATTCGCCCAATCGCGAATATCTTCCAATATCCCTACCGGCAGATCCTGATGCACTCCCCCAGGGCGGAAGTAGGCCGAATGGAAACGCGCACCCGAAACACGCTCATAAAACTCCATCATTTTTTCGCGCTCTTCAAACAGCCATAACAGCGGTGTCATTGCCCCCACGTCCAATGCCATGGTGGTAACGTTAAGCGTGTGGTTTAATATGCGTGTGATTTCAGAAAACAACACGCGGATATATTGCCCACGAAGCGGCACTTCGCAGCCCAGCAGTTTTTCTACTGCCAGGGCAAACGCATGCTCTTGGCACATAGGCGACACATAGTCGAGGCGGTCAAAATATGGCACTGCCTGAAGATATGTTTTATATTCAATCAGCTTTTCTGTTCCCCGATGCAGCAACCCAATATGCGGATCCGCCCGTTCGACCACTTCACCATCCATCTCCAGCACCATGCGCAACACCCCAGGCGCCGCAGGGTGCTGTGGACCGAAGTTGATGGTCATATTTTTCAAATCACGTTCTGCACTCATATCACTGTTTTGCTGCGAGCATATGCTCTATGCAACTCCTAAAATATTCTTGATTCTCACCAAAATAGTCCTGTCGCTTTACGCCATGTTTATCTGCAACTTCCATCATTGTATCAAAACAAATTTTCCCTTCCTCGGGATGATCTTCAGCAAATTTTTGATTATCCATCGCCTCATCTCTGCGCCGAACCTGCTTTTTATAATCTCCAACCGCATCGCTCAAGCGATCAAACTTTGATCGGGCATGCACCTCGGTAGGGTTGGCCACAGCGGCGCTCACAAGCATTAACGCAACCATATAAAGGCACATTTTTGATCCAAAAAGATTATTTTGCATAAACTAAGTGCTCTATACAGTTACGATAATATTTCTGATGTTTTAAAAAATACTCATGCTTGGCTACTTGCTGAGCCTCGGCTGCTTCCATCAGCGCGCCATAGCATTTTTTGGCTTCACGTGGGTGCGCCGTAGCAAATATCTCATTTTCTTTTACCACATGGCGCATATGCACCAAATCGTTCACATCGTCTTTAATAATTTTAGACTTTACTTCTGGTATTTCATATCCACGTGCCATTGCTGTATGAACTGGCATTAATGTGGCAAGGATTAACCCAAATGCGATAAGTATATTTTTCATTTTTTATCTCCCTTGGATGCTGTTGCCTTTTCATCTCCGGGAAGCACATATTTTTCGGGTCCTTCCCAAGGACTAAGAAAATCAAAATTACGGAACTCCTGCCGTAACTCCACAGGCTCGTAAATAACACGCTTTTGTTCACTGTCGTAACGCATTTCCACATATCCTGTAAGTGGAAAATCTTTACGGAGTGGATGCCCGTCAAACCCATAATCCGTAAGAATACGACGCAAATCCGGGTTGCCGCTAAAAAACACACCATACATATCAAATACTTCGCGCTCATGCCATCCAGCGGCGGCAAATAATTGCACGGCTGAAGGTACGGGCGTATCTTCATCTACAGCAAGTTTCACACGTACCCGCCGGTTCCATTTCACACTTAAAAGATTATATACCACCTCAAAACGCGGTGAGCGTTCCGGATAATCCACAGCGGTAATATCAGCAAGCACCTTGAACAAACAATTCGCATCGCTTTGCAAAAAAGAAAGCAATTGCAACAGCTTATCTTCGCTACTATGCACCACCATCTCGCCCTTGCTGATAGTGACTTCAGTAAGAAAACGCGCACCTGAATCGGTGATATGTTCGGCAAGATCGCCCAATGTAACTTTCATGGCGCTTCCTTATCTACGAATAGTGCCGGTACGGCGGATTTTCTTCTGCAATTGCAAAATACCATAAATTAATGCTTCAGCAGTGGGAGGACAGCCAGGCACGTATATATCTACCGGTACAATACGATCACAACCACGCACTACAGAATATGAATAATGATAATAGCCGCCACCATTTGCGCAACTACCCATAGAAATCACCCAACGCGGTTCGGCCATTTGGTCATAAACTTTACGCAACGCAGGTGCCATTTTGTTACAAAGCGTGCCTGCCACAATCATTACATCCGCCTGACGGGGCGATGGACGAAACACCACACCAAAGCGATCCATATCATAGCGACTTCCGGCAGCTTGCATCATCTCAACAGCACAGCAGGCCAGACCAAAAGTCATTGGCCACAACGATCCGGTACGCGCCCAGTTCACAAGGCTATCCAGATTCGCGACTACGTAGCCTTTATCGTTAAACTCATCCATTACCGCACCCAAAAGCGCATCTTGATCTTTTCCGGCAGGCAAAGGCTCTCCGCCCGCATAAGGATGTGTAGCTACAGTCGGCGATGCTGGGGGTGCTTTAGTAGAACCGCTCATGATCGCTTCTCCTTTGAAACATTATTATCGGTTGGCTGCTTTGCTACCACAGGGGTAAGGATAGACAAACACGCTACCACGACCAGCCCTAACAACATACCTCCAACCGCCAATATCATGCCACCCAAGGCAATTATAATCAGCTTCGGTTGGCTCATCAGACGCTTTGCTTCCAATATTTTATAACTCAAAAATCCCACGTAAATCAGAGATACAGCGCTGGAGACTTTAGACAAGCTAAGCAAGGTGGCACTATTATTAGACAAACCAACAACTAATTTATAACTCACCACAGCCGCCACAAACCCAAGCAGACCTATGGCGAGGTGAAACAAATAAAAGCCCAGCGCTTGCTTTGCATTACGTGGAAAAGCAAAATCGGTAATACGATAAAACATACTGTCCTGCATGGTTATTCCCACTCTAGTGCGCCTTTTTTCCATTCGTATATGAAGCCTACGGTCAACACACCCAAAAAGATCATCATCGACCAGAAGCCATACAGGCCTATATCTCCCAAGGTTACAGCCCAAGGAAATAAGAATGCCACCTCGAGATCGAAAATAATGAACAATATTGCCACCAGATAAAAGCGCACATCAAATTGCGCACGCGCATCGCCATATGACTCAAAGCCACATTCATAGGCAGAAAGCTTTTCGCTATCGGGTTTTTGCTTGAGCAGCAACATGGGCAGCACTGCCATTACAAGCGCCATTCCAGTAGCAATAACCAAAAAGATTAATATGGGCAAATAATCTCCGGCTACTGCCTGGGCGCCTAGCACCCCACTGTAGGAAACTTCATTCATAAGAATACCGTCTACTGGCATTGCAGCAGGATCAATTTGCGGAACGGGCGTAATAACAGGTGCTTCGCTGGTCATGGTTTAGTCGGAACCTCGAACACGGCCCTACGGCCTTCAGGAATATTTTGATCAAAGATGTGTGCAATGTACCACAATGGTGGCAATCTGCAACTGTGTTATAACGAAGTTAGGGGGCGTTAAACAAGCATTTTTCCAATAAATTTACGGAATTTCTAGTTGTTAAGAATGCCTCGCAAAACCAGACAGCGATAATATCTAAAAACAAAAAAGCCGGTACTAAACCGGCTTAATTATTTACTGTCTTAATAAGGTGAATGGCGGGAGTGACGGGACTCGAACCCGCGGCCTCCGGCGTGACAGGCCGGCGCTCTAACCAACTGAGCTACACCCCCTTCACCAAATGTTCAGCAATGTACTGTGCTGAACGGAGTTGGATTAAAACCATTCCGCGCCACTATAGTCAAGCAAAATAATGCATGACATAAGCATATTTATTGCTTTTGCTAAACCCATTAAATTTAAGCACAAGAAATTTATGAAATTATGCGGATGGAGGGGGTGTTACAACACGTAATAAAAAAGAGGGGAATACTACTGGCAAACGGCAGCGCCAGATAAAGATTGCACCGCTAAGGAAGCGGCTATGCAGAAAAAAAAGAGGAAGGGGTGGTGGGTGATGACGGGGTCGAACCGCCGACCTACTGGGTGTAAACCAGTTGCTCTACCAGCTGAGCTAATCACCCACTCAAAAACAAGTGCCTTCATATATGAAAGCGGCTTCATTTGAAGCGGTGTTCCAGATGCTAGCTTTTAAATTAAGTAGCGGAGGAATTGCGGGACAATATACTCAACGAGAGAGTTTTGTCTAGCAGCTTTTCCTCCGCTACGTAAAAAAAAATAAGTGATTATTTATTCACTTGATCTTTCAAAGCCTTACCTGGCTTAAATTTAGGCTGCTTGGAAGCTGGAATTTTGATTACAGCGCCGGTGCGTGGGTTGCGTCCTTCGGTTGCTTTACGTTGCGCAACACCAAAGGTACCGAAACCTACCAGGCGCACTTCACCGCCTGATGCCAGTTCATCGCTTACGGAATCAACAAATGCATCAACAGCTTTTGCAGCATCTACTTTTGTCAGGCCGGCTTGGGTTGCAACTTTTGCTACCAGTTCGTTCTTGTTCATTTTTTGAACCTTTCTACTCATTTAAGTTTAACACCTAAATTCCACGCAAACCCGCTGTGGAACTCTAACTAAGCTAAGTGTGCTACCACAAAACCATGTATATTTTGTGTTGTAAACCCCAAAATGCGGTTTTTAGCTAAAAAAGCTAAAAAAAACACCATAAAAGGAGGGTTTATAGTTTTTTACGTCACATTTTATTAGGTGCATTGCAGCATTTGCTGCAAAACACAAAAAAAAGCGACACCCGTAAGCGCCGCTATTTATACAGGATGGTTGCATTAATGGTGAAGTACGCCCGATTCCGAACCCTCAGTACCAATTGCACCGGATGCAGATTCTTCCCAAACTTCTTCAGGGATAGGTGATACTGCTTCGGGTAACGCATGTTTCAACACATCATCCACATTAGCTACAGGAATAATGTCTAAACTTTCTTTTACATTTGCCGGTATGTCCGCCAAATCTTTCACGTTATCCTGCGGAATTAGCACCGTTGTTATGCCACCGCGCAAAGCTGCCAAAAGTTTTTCTTTTAGTCCGCCAATGGGCAGGACACGCCCACGCAATGTAACCTCACCCGTCATAGCAACAGATTTTTTCACTGGAATACCCGTTAGCACCGAAACAATAGTCACTGTCATGGCAATACCCGCAGAAGGACCATCTTTCGGAGTAGCTCCCTCAGGAACATGCACGTGAATATCGCGCTGCTGATAGGTTTTGCGCGATATACCAAGAGAGTTTGCACGTGAACGCACATAACTTGCTGCCGCTTGCACCGATTCCTGCATCACATCGCCGAGCTTGCCCGTAATCGTAATTTTACCTTTACCTGGCACAACAATGGATTCAATAATTAGCAACTCACCGCCTACTTCGGTATATGCAAGGCCAGTAGTCACACCAATTTTGTCTTCTTCTTCTGCTAAACCGAAGCTGTGTTTGCGCACACCGGCATAATCATTCAGATTATCAGCTGTGATATGCACCTGTGTTTTATCGGTCATCAGAATTTCTTTGATTGCTTTACGGCATAGTTTGGCAAGTTCACGCTCTAAATTCCGCACTCCCGCCTCTCTCGTATAATAACGAATCACATCGCGTAGCGCATCGTCTGTGATCGACCATTCTTTCGTTTTCAGCCCATGCGCCTTAATCTGTTTATCCATTAAATGGCGCTTTGCAATCTCGACCTTTTCATCCTCGGTGTACCCCGAAAGGCGAATGATTTCCATTCTATCCAATAACGGTCGCGGCATGTTATAACTGTTGGACGTTGCAATAAACATAACATCAGATAAATCATAATCGCCCTCGAGATAATGATCCGCAAATGCACCGTTTTGCTCTGGATCCAGCACCTCTAACATTGCCGAAGCAGGGTCACCGCGATGGTCATTCCCCATTTTGTCAATTTCATCCAATAAGAACAATGGGTTAGATGATTTGGCTTTTTTCATGCTCTGAATCACTTTGCCTGGCATTGCACCAATATAGGTACGGCGATGTCCACGGATTTCCGATTCATCTTTCACACCACCCAGTGATACGCGCACATAATTACGCCCCGTGGCTTTAGCAATCGAACGCGCAAGCGAGGTTTTACCCACACCTGGCGGGCCAACCAAACATAAAATAGGCCCTTTTAGCTGCTTAGTACGCTGTTGCACTGCGAGGTATTCTAAAATACGGTCTTTTACCTTTTCCAAACCATAGTGATCTTCTTCTAATATCACTTGTGCACGCTTAACATCCCGCAACACTTTAGTTGGCTTTTTCCATGGAATAGACAACATCCAATCGAGATAGTTGCGCACCACGGTGGCTTCTGCCGACATAGGGCTCATCTGGCGGAGCTTTTTGATTTCTCCCAAAGCCTTTTCGCTGGCTTCTTTGCTAAGCTTGGTTTTCTTTATCCGCGCTTCCAGTTCACCTACTTCGTCAACACCTTCTTCTCCTTCAGTTAACTCCTTCTGAATCGCTTTCATTTGCTCATTCAGATAGTATTCGCGCTGGGTTTTTTCCATTTGTCGCTTCACACGACTGCGAATGCGTCGCTCGGTGTTGAGCACACCAATTTCCGACTCCATTAGCGAATACACGCGCTCAAGCCGGTCAGGAATGGAAAGAACCTCTAAGATTTGCTGTTTTTCATTCAACTTGATAGATAAATGCGAGGCAATGGTATCCGCCATGCGGCTGGCATTATCAATCTGTTCAATAGAACCAAGAATTTCTGGAGGAATCTTTTTGTTCAACTTCACATATTGCTCAAACTCCCCCACCAAAGAGCGCATCAGCGCTTGGGTATCTGTGGGCTTATCATCTATTTCATCTATAACTTCCGCTTCGACTTTAAAAAAATCATCGCTATCTACGAATTTATGAATTTCTGCCCGCTCCAAGCCTTCGATAAGCACTTTTACTGTGCCATCAGGTAGGCGCAGAAGCTGCAAAATCGATGACACTGTGCCCATCTTATATATATCGTTCTCGCCCGGGTCGTCCTGCGATGCATTCTTTTGCGCGACAAGTAAAATGCGCTTATCTTCACGCACTACATCTTCGAGTGCTTTTACGGATTTTTCGCGGCCAACAAAAAGCGGCACGATCATGCCCGGAAACACGACAATATCGCGCAACGGCAAAACTGGGAACATATGATTTTGTGGTAGATTCATCTATCAGCCCTCATGGTCTGTAACGCCACTACATGCAGCAACGCTGAATTAGGTATATTCATTATATAGGAGTTTTTATAACGATTACCAGAGGGGAAACGCAGGTTTTTTGCTTTATTTAGCATAAAACGCGAAACAACCCCGAATTTTCACCCGAAGTTGTTAGCAAAATATTTAAAAACATACTACCTAGCATTACCAACAGCAGCTGGTGCAGTTTTTGCTGGGCTTGCGGGGGTAGGAGGAGGGGAAGGAATATTAGAAGGAGAACGCGCACCGGACTCTGATGCAACAGTTTTTATGGTTACGCCTGCTTGCTTAACGGCACCACCAATTGCGGTTACGGTATCCGAATTTTTTACAGCAGCAACAGTTTTACTATTTGCTACTGCGCCAGCAGCTTTATTTATAGCTTCTCCAGATGACTCAACACCAGCTTGGGCTGCTTTTCCCGCCTGTGTATTAAGCGCACCCTCAGCAACCGCTTTAGTGCCCTGCCCTAATTTCGATTCAGCACCACCTTGTGCTGCTTCAACAACACCTTTTCCCACAGCTTCCGATGCCCTTGCTACCCCGTTTAAAGAGCTTACGACCGCTTTAGCTGCGGATTGCGCCGCTGCCTTTGCATCTGGCGCACCAGCCTGAACCGTAGTTTCAATGGCACCCTTAACGGTTTGCTCGCCTTGCGCAACCTCTTTCACGCCTTCGACTCCAGCTACCATACCCTTACTAGACGCTTTGCTAGAAGAAACAACTGCATCCGTAACGCTTTCACCAAATTCTTTACCTGCAGCGTCGAGCCGTTTTCCTGCTTCACGACCAGCAGTAGTGGCAGCCTCAGCCATTGCAGCGCCACCCGATACTTCGTTGACCCTTTTTGCTGCATCAGCAACCTGCGAATTTCCCGCCTGACTGCTTACAGATTTTGCCACATCCACAATTACCTCTCCGCCAGTTTTTGGCGTGTCCGGGGCTGTACCAACATTTGCTGAATTCGTTAAATTTCCCGATGGATCTTGCGCTTTTGATGCCTGCGGCTGCACTGCACCTGTAGGCTCAGGAGCAACGTAGGTCGTTGTTTTCGCAGCTGCATCTTTAGCTGCACCACCAACTGTTTTTGCTACATTACCCACTGGCTCAACTGCCAAACCCACACCGATATTTGTTGGGCTACCGGGTGTATTTGCCTCATCCCGTACAGCCTTTACGCCTTCACGGGCCGCATCCACTCCCGTCTGCGCATGTGAGGTTGCGTTATTGTACTGTTCCACCATTGCCTCGCCAGCTTTGCCCGCAGCAGAGCCGGCCCTTTCCAGGCCTTTGATATATTGCTTATCTGCTTCTTGGACTATAGCCGCACCTTTTTTATCGGCGCTTCCTGCTATTTCATGTGGGTTAACTAATGGCTGGGCATCATCCATGGTGAAACTTTCAATTAATTATGTTTTGCAAATTGTAACACCAGTAACTGCAACGTGCCAAAAAAATTACCCTCTAAAACGGATTAGAGGGTAATCTTCATATAACTGTAATATTTGTTAAGATGCTTCAGGTTGCTTTTTGCCACCTGATTTCTTTTTATCAGCATAAACAATAACCGGCTCTTTTTTACCGCGTACTGCCTCACCGCTCACAATTACTTCTTCTACACCTTCAAGGCTTGGAAGTTCGTACATTGTAGTCAACAAGATACCCTCGAGAATCGAGCGCAACCCACGAGCACCCGTTTTACGTTCAATCGCTAGCTTAGCAATTTCCGATAATGCATCTTCTTGGAAGGTAAGTTTAGCACCCTCCATTTCAAACAATTTCTGATATTGTTTTACAATGGCATTTTTTGGTGCGGTCAAGATAGTTACCAACGCGTCCTCGTCCAAATCTTCCAGTGTAGCAATCACAGGCAAACGACCAATAAATTCAGGTATTAAGCCAAATTTCAACAAATCTTCTGGCTCTACGCGCTTAAATAAATCGCCAATTTTCTCTGCATCTTTATCCCGCACATCCGCGCCAAATCCAATAGATTGGCCTTTACCACGGGTGGCAATAATTTTATCCAACCCTGCAAATGCACCACCAACAATAAATAATATGCTTGCGGTATCCACCTGCAAGAACTCTTGCTGAGGGTGCTTTCTTCCACCCTGCGGGGGCACGGAAGCCACTGTGCCTTCAAGCATTTTAAGCAACGCCTGCTGCACACCTTCGCCTGACACATCACGGGTAATGGAAGGGTTGTCCGATTTGCGGGAGATTTTATCCACTTCATCAATATAAATAATTCCGCGCTGGGCGCGATCAACATTATAATCTGCAGCTTGCAGCAAGCGGAGAATGATGTTTTCTACATCTTCGCCCACATAACCGGCTTCCGTCAGCGAGGTCGCATCAGCCATAGTAAAGGGAACATCCAAAATCCGCGCCAACGTTTGTGCCAGCAGCGTCTTACCGCACCCTGTAGGACCAATCAGCAGAATGTTGGATTTTGCGATTTCAACTTCACCGCTTTTTTCGCCTATAGCCAATCGCTTATAGTGGTTGTGCACTGCGACAGATAATACTTTTTTTGCATCATTCTGCCCAATTACATAATCATCCAAAACTTTACGAATATCACGTGGGGCGGGGATTCCCTCTCCCAAGCCTTTAATAGATCCACTCTTATCTTCTTCGCGGATAATATCCATGCACAACTCAACGCATTCATTGCATATGAATACGGTAGGTCCAGCAATCAACTTGCGCACCTCGTGTTGGCTTTTTCCACAGAATGAACAATATAATGTATTATTCTTGGAATCTCTGCCACCTGTCTTCGTCATGTGCATCCTTTCTTGTTACTGCTATTTTACCGCATTTGCAGTATCACTAGCAAAACATGCCTTATATCATTCATATTCTCAATCAACGCAGCTACGCAACAGGATTATTTTTTATCTTTGTTTTTTTCATCTAAAAAGCGTGGGCGATTTGTTACAATCTCATCAATTAAGCCGAATTCTTTTGCCTTTTCAGCTGGCATAAAATTGTCACGCTCCATGCTGCGCTCAATAACCGAGAGTTTTTGCCCAGTATGTTTCACATACATTTCATTCAGACGTTTACGCAAATCAATAATCTCGCGTGCGTGAATTTCGATGTCCGAAGCCTGCCCCTGAAATCCTCCAGATGGCTGGTGAATCATCACCCGCGCATTCGGTAATGCATAACGCATTCCCGGCTCGCCTGCGGTTAAAAGCAACGACCCCATAGATGCCGCTTGCCCCAAACACAATGTCGCAACCTTCGGACGGATATACTGCATCGTGTCATAAATAGACAATCCGGCAGTCACTACACCCCCCGGCGAGTTGATGTACATAAAGATATCTTTTTCAGGATTGTCCGACTCTAAAAACAATAACTGCGCCACAATTAGTGAGGCCATGCCATCATGCACAGGACCGGTGACAAAAATAATGCGCTCTTTAAGCAGACGGGAGAAAATATCATATGCACGCTCGCCACGGGCAGATTGCTCCACCACCATAGGCACCAAATCCATCATTTCATCGAAGGTCGATCTATCCGTCATTTTCAACTCCTTTGTTGATACTATCTGTATGTCATCGATGACATGAAGTTATTTTTTTGCGGCTGTCTTTTTTGCTGCGGGCGCCTTTGTGGCAGACTTAGCATCGGCTGATTTCTTTTCAGCAGGCTTTTTCTCCGCTACCTTCTTAGCATCTGTAGCTTTTTCGTCAGCAGCTGGTTTTTTGGCCGTAGATTTCTTAGTGGCTTTTTTTGGTGCTTCTTCATCCATATCCATTTGCACCAGCTCTTCTAAGCTAAATTTCTTTTCTTTAGTTTTGATTTTACCAAATACGTTATCCACCACTTTGTCTTCGAATATAGGGCCTCGAAGCTCCTCTATGTGATTTGGATTTTTTTGATAAAACTCAACAACTTGCTGCTCTTGGCCAGGGAATTGGCGCGCCTGCTCAACCACCGCATTCATCAACTCTTGCTGACTCACCTGCACCTTTTGCGCACGTCCTAATTCGGCAAGATACACCCCTAGGCGCACACGGCGCTCAGCAATTGCACGATATTCTTTTTCCAGATCTTTATCGTCACGTCCGGAGACCGAAGGATCGCCTTGCTCCTGCGCCTGTTTAAGCTTCGCCCAGATTTGCTTAAACTCCGATTCCACCATACCTTCAGGCACTTCAAATGTGCATATATCTTCCAGCTGATCGAACAAATCTTTCTTCATTTTATTACGCACATATTGGTCGTAATCTTTAGAAAGATGCTCGGTAATCATTTCTTTGAGAGATTTCACATCCTCAAAGCCAATGCCCTTAGCAAACTCGTCATTAATCTTGGGCGAAGATGCCTCCAGCACCTCATGCACCTTCACTTCAAACACAACAGGCTGCCCAGCAAGGTCCGGAGCGTGATATTCCTCAGGGAAAGTTACCTCCACATTTTTCTTGTCGCCCTTTTTGGCGCCAATCAGCTGCTCTTCAAACCCCGGAATAAACTGGCCGCTACCAAGTTCGAGGTTGAAGTTTTCTGCCGTACCGCCTTCAAACGCCACACCATCTTTCATGCCTTTAAAGTCAATGCGCACTGCATCGCCTTTTACGGCCTTAGCTGAATCTGCCTTAGGTGTACGGCTTTGATTGCGGGAGGCGATACGTTCAATAGCTTCATTAATTTCTTTATCGGTAATATCGTAAGTTGGCTTAACAATCTCGATGTTTTTCAGATCAATTTCAGGAACTTCGGGGAAAAGCTCTACCACCATATCAAATTCCAGATCTTTTCCATCATCAAAACTTTTGATTTTAATTTCTGGTTGCAATGCAGGACGGAGTTTTTTCTCGTCAATTACTTTATGCTGCGCATTATGCACCGCGCTTTCCAGCACCTCTCCCATAACGGACTTCCCATAACGCTGTTTCAGCATTGAAACAGGCACATGCCCCGGGCGAAAACCTGCTATTTTAGCGGTTTTACCCACTTCCAATAATTTTGCCTGAGTTTGTGCTTCTATATCCTTGGCGGGAACCACCACGGTATATTCGCGTTTAAGACCTTTTTTCGCCGTTTCCTTAATTTGCATGGAATCACTCTTTTAGAAGATTTAGTAGGTAGGAGGTGAGATAATACTCTTGAAGATATGCACATAACCACAGAAAAACAAGAAGGGCAAGAGTCTGAATAGCTGCAATGCCGCTTTTATCGTTCCAAATTCATATTAATTGCTCAATATATAGATATTTATAAAAAAGCAAACAGGATTCGATTTTCTTGCCAAGGATGGCTTCAGGAACGGCAAAAGAGTTTAATTTTACCTAGAAAAAATTAATCTATATAGCGGTAACATACATCACCGAGTTTCCATCCAACGTAATGATATTACACAAAAACACATCGCCACTCGTAGCGGTAAAGTCATCTCCTTTAATTGCACTAAAGCCACTAGTTGTAATCACGCCAGCAAAGGCAGTATTGGTGTATTTAACCACAATATTACAATTACCAGAAGGGGGTGTGAGTGTATGATTTCCACCATTTCCTGCTTTTTGGAACACCCCATTTGCAACCAATGGCTGAAAGCTCCCGCTGGATTTTGTGCCAGCATTATACACTGCCGCCGTGTAAGCAACACTGAGTTCAGCGGTTTCATTGGATTTTAATGTGTTAGGGTCTGCCGCTGCCAGAGCAATATTCACCCATTGAGAATTAACTCCATCAAAGCCCAGCACTTGTCCATCGGCAGGGTTATTAATTGCAACATCATACAAAGCGGCTATTTGCATTGTTGCAACATCCACCCCTCCTATCGAGAGCAACACAAGCAAATCGCTACTCGCTTGCGGGGTAATGGTGATCGTCCCTAATTTTGCATAAATCCCTCCGCTGACTGATAGTAATACGTCATACACACCGTCAGCCAATGTAACACTATAATTATATGCTATATTTTGCACTAAACCGTAGCTTAGGCTTGTTTCCTGCACCACATCGCTATCGCTATTAGACGCTTTAGTAATAAACAATAACTTTCCCTCTAAGGCGTTACCATCGGGGCCATTTAGAAATCCTTGAATTAACTGAGACATCGTAATCCTCTTAAATTTAATGCATAAAAAAACCCCCGTTAACTATGAACGGGGGTAGATAGATGTTATGGCTAAGAAACCAAAAGCAAGTTTGAAGGCGCATCACAAATGATTCGCCAAATTAATAAAATTAAAACCTGAGAAAAAACCGAAACCCACTCTATGGGCAACCTTCAATAAATGACTGTTAGTCATTTGGTGCGGGTGAAGGGACTCGAACCCCCACACCTTGCGGCACCAGAACCTAAATCTGGCGTGTCTACCAATTCCACCACACCCGCACGAATATGGAAAATGGATTATACGCATTCATTTTCAGAATGCCAGCCTAATATGCATCAATTATGCACAAACAGCTTTTCAAAACGGGCTAAATCACGCGAAGGCATACGCACATCAAATATAAGCGATTCACCCTCATCGCTCTCATCGCATTTCATCACTTTTCCATGGCTGTATAACCAAGCAATGGCCTGCCCATCGGCGGCAGACAAAACAAACTGCCGGCTTGAATAAAGCTGGTCGCGCAATAACTCATCAAGCGCTAAGAGCAACGACTCCACGCCCGCCCCCGTCAATGCCGAAACCGCCACACGCTGCTGCTCGCGTTTATTTGGTTGCTCTGATATAGAGGCCTGCATATCCGCAGGAAGCTGGTCAATTTTATTCCACACCTCAATAATAGGACATTGTGCTTCTTTGTCGCGCAGGCCGTCTAACACCTCCAGCACATCGTCTCGCTGATAATCTGTATCGGGATGTGAAATATCCCTCACATGCAACAATACGTCTGCCTCCACCACCTCTTCAAGCGTTGCGCGAAAGGCGGCTACCAACTCAGTTGGCAAATCCGAAACAAATCCCACTGTATCCGATAAGATAACCGTAATTCCCGAGGGTAGTTTAATCGCCCTCAGGGTTGGATCGAGCGTTGCGAAAAGCTTGTCCTCTGCCATCACGGCAGCGCCTGTCAAACGATTAAATAAGGTGGATTTTCCAGCATTAGTATATCCGACCAATGCCACTTGCGGATACGGCACATCGCGGCGCACTTTTCTGTGTAGCTCGCGTGTTTTTACTACCGTTTGCAATTGGCGCTTAATTTTAGTAATGCGCTCATTAATCAGGCGTCGATCCGATTCAATTTGCGTCTCACCCGGGCCACCCATAAATCCCACACCACCGCGTTGCCGTTCTAAATGGGTCCATGAGCGCACCAAGCGGCTCTTTTGATAGGTTAACTGCGCAAGTTCAACTTGTAGCTTACCTTCTTTAGTTTGCGCGCGATCTGCAAAGATTTCTAAAATCAACGCTGTACGGTCAATGACTTTGCAGCTCCATGCGCGCTCTAAATTCCTTTGTTGGCCGGGGGTAAGTTCGGTATCAATAATCACCAGATTCACTGTGTGCGCTTCAATAAACTCACCCAGCTCTTCAACTTTTCCTTTGCCAAACAAAGTCGAGGGTCGTTGCGCGCTTAGCGTAACGACCCTCGCTTCTATTACTTCCAAATCAATTGCCGCTGCCAAGCCCACCGCTTCTGCTAATCTGTCGTCAGGCTTACGCATATCTGCGCCGCCAGAGCCAAATTTTAGTGCCGGGTGGATAACCAGCGTTACATCTGAAATATTTTCAGTCAAATATTTATGCCTCTACCTCGGCAACAGCTTTATGCTCGACATCTGATTCTTCAGTACCACCTTCAGGCTCAAACAACCTTACAGGCTCAGACGGAACAACGGTCGCCATTGCGTGCTTATATATCAACTGCATTTGCGGCCCACGGCGCAACACTACAGAAAAATTATCGAATCCTGTGATTGTCCCTTGGAGCTTTACTCCGTTGGCCAAATAAATGGTTACAGGGGTTTTATTTTTACGCAGGGCGTTAAGGAGAACATCCTGCACATTTTGGTTTTTCTCGGCCATAGCTTTTACTACCTCTCAAGTAAGAAAATCACCGTATAATTACGGCATTCAATTGCTGTTATGCCACATCGCTCTGTTCTGCAAACAGTACTGACACAATAAATTTATTGTCTTCAGTTTTCGTTGTAGCCATGCGCGAGGAGTCGCCTCCCTGCATAACGCCCCAGTCTACCTGCGCTGCATTTGTGGCTCCTTTCAGATCCGCAAATGCTCCCTTCAGCATAGGCTCCAGAGCATAAATTTGCTGTACGTGAACTGCAATTTTTTCAAGCGGATATTTGATAGAAACATTCCGCTCTGATTTATGCTTACGTACAGATTCAAGAAGATTTACACAGTCTATTCCCACTATCTCTGCCTCTGCATCGCAGGGATAGTAATTCGCTTGCGGCCACATGTGACGCGCATGGATAGAACCATGTTTTTCAAAATCTTCTTCAAAGATATAACTGAACAGTTCTTCAGTAATATGCGGCACGAAGGGCGCAAAGAGTTTCAATATACCATCCAAACAGTAGTAAATAGTATATACTGCACTCATTTGCGCGGCTGCAGTTCCTTCATTTCCATATACCCTATTTTTCACGAGCTCTAGATAGTTATCACAAAAATCGTTCCAAAAAAAGTCTTCTGCTGCATTTCTTGCATCTGAATACTCATATTTTTCAAAATCAGCGGTGGCTTTACTTACCGCACGGTGTAGACGGGTTAGCACCCATTTATCTAACACCTCTGTAATACAACCATTTTTTACATCATCTATGGCACTAACTGGTGCTTTATCTAACTTTTCAAGGTGAATCGCTGCAAATTTAGTAGCGTTCCATAATTTATTGACCAGCTTCTTGCCAATCTTCAACACATCTTCCGAAAACGCAGTATCAGTACCAAGCTTTGAGGTCGAAGCCCAATAGCGCACTACGTCCGCGCTTTTATTGCGGATCAGGTCTACCGGAGTCACTACATTGCCCTTGGATTTGCTCATCTTGGTTTTATCCGATGCTAAGCACCAGCCAGAAATCATCAGGTTTTTCCACGGCACCACATCTTCATGCAAATACGCTTTTACTAATGTGTAAAACGCCCAAGTGCGGATAATTTCATGAGCCTGCGGGCGCAAATCTGCCGGAAACAGTTTAGCATGGCGCTCCGCCGTACCATCACGCAAATTAGCATTAATACTACGCGAGCTAAGCTGCGGCGAAATGGAGCTGGTTGCCCATGTGTCCATTACATCTGCATCAGGCCGCACAATATAAATTTTTCCTTCTTTCTCAAAAATTTGAGAAAATTCGGCCGCTGGGTTAGGGCCTGAGTTGCCACCAAGAGCGTCAAACCGCTGATACTTATAACCTAGCTTCTCAAAAAACTCTTTCGTAGTATCCGTGTCTAATGGATTAAGTGGCAACATATCTATAGTAGGAACAATTATTTCCTCAGCACCTACAGGATTATACTGAAGCCCATGCACAAAAGCACCTTTTTCAGTGCTTGCTGAATAGTTTTGCACTTCTACTTGCTGCACGTACCAAACAGGAAAGGGTACCCCAAAATAGCGTTGTCGCGAAATGCACCAATCCCAGCTAAGACCCTCAATCCATTGATTCATGCGCACTTGCATATATTTAGGATACCAATTGGCTTCATCTGCCTTAGCTTTCAGCGCTTCTTTTTGATCTAGAACCCTTATAAACCATTGATATGTTGGCAAAATTTCTAGTGGCGCACCCGAACGTTCGGCGCATTTTACTGCGTGGATGATTGGCTTGCTATCCAACAAATCACCCGATGCCTCTAGCAACTCGATAGTTTTTTCGCGGGCGGCTTTTGCTTTCAGTCCATTCAGGCTATCCGCATGCGCCCCTTCTAAGCCTTCGATTTTGCCATACTTATTCAAAATTACACGTGTAGGCAAATCATGCTTGCGCCATTTTTCAATGTCAGCTTCATCGCCAAAGGTGCAACACATCATAATGCCGGTGCCTTTTTCGGGCTCCACGGCCTCGTCTTCTATAACAGGCACTTTCACACCAAACAATGGAGTGACGGCAAATTTGCCTCTAAGATGCTGATAGCGTACATCTTCTGGATGATAAAACACCGCTACACACGCAGGCAACAATTCGGGGCGGGTAGTGGCAACAACAATTTTCTCATCGCTGCCATCAATAGCGAAATGAATGTCATTAAAAAAGCTTGGCTGCTCTTTGTCTTCCACTTCGGCCTGTGCAATGGCAGTTTGATCCACCGGATCCCACAGCATCGGCTGCAATTTGCGATAGGCGTGTGAGTTACCGAACAAATCAAGAAACGACATTTGCGAAATGCGACGACTCTGCTCACTCACTGTATGATATTCTTCATTCCAATCTACACTTAGCGCAATTGAAGAAAATAACTCGCGGAACTCTTTGCGCGCTTCTTCACTCACACCCATGCATAGCTCTATAAAGTCTTCACGGCTCAAATCCGATGCCCGTACTTTTTTGGCCTTTTCCACCAAACGCTCGGTTGGCAGGCCATTATCATCAAAACCCATGGGATAAAATACCGTTTTGCCGCTCATGCGCTGGTAACGGACAATAAAATCCGCTTGGGTGTAGCTATATATATGCCCCATATGCAACATACCCGAAACCGTAGGCGGTGGCGTATCAATCACATAGGTTTCATCACGCGTAAGACTGCTGTCCCAGCGATACACCTGCTTTTGTTCCCAGGTGTCATGCCAACGGCTCTCAGCTTCGCTATGATCATATTTTTCCGGCGGTGTTTTCATTAGGCAACATACTAAATTTTACAAAATAAACGTCGTTAATACTCTGATTCCATCTTAATTTCAATATTTGCCACGGCAATTTTGAATTTTTTTTAGACTTATTCTATTTAAACTTAATATCGCAGCACTTGTGCAACACAAATTCCGCACAAAACTAAAGGGAGGCCTGAGCCTCCCTTTTAACCTTAGCACTGCTGTCACACTTAGCTAGAGAGTTTCCACCCAGCCTGCAACTGCATTAAACACCATATATGCAATCACCAGAACGCCCAAAATTAGCAGTTCCATGTATGATTAACGCACATTCAATGCATTAAAATCTACTGCGCTATAACCATAGATATGGGGGCCAGCAGAAGTTGGGCTGTAGTACAGCGCATCGGAACTTGAACCAACACATGCGGAAAGGCTGGTGCAAAGAAGGGCGCAAGCGACTAAGCGCATGGCATTTTTTTGAATGTTTTTCATTGTCTTTTCTTTCAATTTATCTGGGCTGCATTCGCAACCGGTGTTTTAAGGTTGATGCAGTTCTAACCCAGCGAAGAATGAATGAGAAATGCCATAATCACCAAAGCCCATGCAAAAAACGCATACCTAATAATAGCTGCCTCATATTGTGGATAATATGAATAACCATCTATATATAGTGGTAATTCTACAGTTTATGATATCAGAGCATAAACGCGTTTCTTGGCAACGCACAAAATTAAAAAATCAAATCGCAGCGATAACGACAAGATTAATTCACAAATATAACTAAAGCATACGCAATATGCCCAAAGTGTTAACGCATTAACCAAATATTAAATTTCTTCCTGTTGATTTGTATAAGGGCGCAAATTCTGCTATGTTATTAGCTCACCCCAAATAACTAACAAAAAACAACCATGGGAGTGCAATGTCGCTATTCAATACCATCGTTAAAGGATTAGAGAATTTCTTCTCTAATCCTCCTCAGCCAACTTCCGTACAATCATCTGAAGATGAAGCGGAGCATTTGGCACTGCTTACACAATCGGCTAATCGAATTCGCGACACTTTGGGAGCTATAGAAAGCGGCAGATTAATTGCCGACTCATCTGTCACGACCAATGCCGCCACTACCGCACAAATGCGTTATCAAGATTTAATTGCTCAGCCAAAGCCTGACACCCGTGAGATTTCACGTTAGTAGCCTATGATAAGAGGCTATTATGCTGCACTATCCCCCGATAATATATATTCAGCACTACTACCATCGCTATTTGACAACACAAACAACTTACATAATGCATATTGTCCTGCTGTTTTGGTGTGCGACTGTCTATGCCGTAATATAGCTCCTGAAGCAGCACTAAACGTTACCGCACCCGCAGCTACTTGCAGCACCGTACATTCAAATCCTGCCGGCAAATCATTCGGCAATGTCATTGTGATCGCCGAGGCATTATCGCAAGTTATCAGATCACCGCGATCCGTTACAGCCAGAGTATAACCAGTTGCAATTTGCGTGTTTATCGCAGAACGCATCGAATAATTTGCCACCCATGCAGCGCCATCATATACATAAAATCTGGATTCATCTGCCACCCACAACGTCATACCCGAATTTGGAACAATAAAACGCCAGATTTGCTCAAAATACGCTATTTCGCCATCATGGCCAGCCCAGTCCTCTGTTGCTCCCGAAGCGATAATGTACATATCACCTTCAGCCGGACTAGCGGGTGGCACTGCTAAATCCTTATCCAATCCATGCCCATTCAGCAAAGCATCTATGCGCGTAAACGCCATATTAACCGTTATCTCTTTTTGCGCTTGCGACTGCTCAACAAGCGTCATCCCCAAATTTGGAGTAGTTGCCATAACAAATCCTTAATGTTAAATATTAATAGGTTAAATGCATATTGATAGCATTAATTAACAAACTGCTTGTGCAAGTTATTGACCTTGCTTGTACAATAGATCATAGTAAAAAAAACAACTGCGAGAGTCCGTTATGCCCACAATGAAGCAAGTCAATGATCAAATCGAAAAGCTTCCTTCATCCGCCCGTTATATATTCGGCACAAAAAAAGAAGTTCGAAAACTTCCTTCCATTTTAGAAAATAACGAGCATATTCGCGCCTTAACCTCGGGTTATGTAGGCAGCAATACATGGTTATTAGTATGCACCGACCGCCGCATTATCTTTCTGGATCGCGGATGGCTATACGGCTTAAAACAAATTCAAATGCCTTTAAACCGCATAAACTCCATCGATCACGAAATTGGCATGGCCATGGGCAGCATTTCTGTTTGGGATGGTGCCACACGCATGACCGTAAACAATATCATCCGCAACAAAGTAGATGCATTTGTTAAAATTGCTAAACAGTCTATGGAAGAATACAACTATCGCGTAGCGCAATATCAGCAGCAACGCATGCAACAACAGCAACCGCAGCAACAACAGCCTGCTCCACAGCCACAGCAAGCACCTCAACCGCAACCCGCAGCAGAACTCACTCCACAGCAAAAAGCGCAGCGCATGAGCCAGCTATCTGAGCATTTAGAAAAACTTGCTGTGTTGCGGGACAAAGGCATTCTCACCGAAGAGGAATTCCAAGAGCAAAAAACAAAAATGCTCTTATAGTTACACCACCGCTTCCGCTGCATATCCTCGACCTACAACTTGCGACATCTGATAAACCCGTAGTTTTACAGCAGGTTGCGCGGCACCAAAATCTGCAATCTGCATAGATTCCGTATATTCCACTTCATTAGAATTTACAAATAATGTACGCACCACATTATTTTCCTCATCCAAAACATCCACTTCGTAACGCTCAAACGCTTCGTTCATAGGAATATCCACATAATCGCGCCAGCCGCCTCCTGCCCGATCGCGCCGCACCCACATAATACTAATGGTATTCGAGCTGCTCCGCGCCGCCGAAAGATGCACAGGGCTATAAGGGCGCCATCCATTGCCACCATAGGCATAGTCTACTGTGTTAGTATTCCCCAAAGTCGCCCCTATAGTCACAGGCTTGTATAAGCGGCTAAGACCAATGCCACTATGCGATGCCACAACTTTCTCTATACGACCATTCAGCAAAACAAAACGCTCACCAACCATATGACTAGCTATAGCATATTCCGTACCTAATCGCCCGCGCAGCAGTCCGGTTAGCCGGTACTTTCCGGTCGCCAGCATCTCTGCATTAGTAAATTGCACCAACTCCTCACCTATCAAAGCCAGATTTGCTCCATTCAATACGGCAGCAAATGTCGCATTTTCTAACCCCTCACTGCCCAGCAGCACCACATCCACAGAGCTTATTTCATCCAGCACGGTATGTTTGCCATCTGGAAGCACAGTCAGTGCCGTTCCTACAATGGCAGGGCTGTCACTAATGGCTACTTGGCCATAACTCCCTCCCCCATCATCCGAGCGATACACAACCGCTCCACGCCATCCCGCATCCAATCCTGTGAGTGCAAAATGAAGCAATGATTGATTAGGGTCATCAAAAGGCAATATTGGCAAATCCAGTATTTCCATTTGCGTATTTCCTAACGGCACCACCACTTGCGTTCGCGATTGCGCATTGGCAGGGGGCAAATAAACATCATAACTTGCAATGTCTTCTGCGACCCCTCGCAGTCGCAGCAGCCCTGGCTTGGTTTGCAACACATCAACAATGCGCATGCGATGAAATGCACCATCAACATTTATCTCCACAATATCAGTAGGCTCCAGCAAACCATATTTCATTGGCACATTGCATTCATACTGCGTGCGACTAATCCAGCTATGATACAACCATTGATCAGCCAGCACTTTTGCCCCCTGATCCGATAGAACTAAGGGCAAACTCACCGTTTTAATTTCACGGCTTTTGGTCACTTGCCGTTGCGAGAACTGATTCCCTTGCAAATAGTTACTACTACGATTGACATAAAGCACATTTACCTGCCGTGGCAGTTCCAATTCTTGTTGCCTACGCACCAACACTAAGTCCTGCGCATTATTTTCTCCTTCCATCGCAATTAAATCCTGCTTATCCAGATTGGCAGCTATACCACCTCCACGCGGTACAAATTTTATCAAACCATCCGATTCCACCGCATCAAAGAAATACGCTGCCATCAATTGTTCAATTAACCTGCGGGCATTATTTGGTGCCGCTACTACATAGCCCTCCACCAAATCCGTCAATCGCGTTACATCAAATTCGCTATCATCCAACCCTACTTGTCGGCATAAATCCGCTACAATCGCCGCTAGTGCAGATATACCTAATTTACCATTTATCCAATGTCCGGTTTTCCACTGCCCACCATCTGCCCACACAGAAAGCAAATCAGGCCAATAAGGAAAAGGCCGTGCATCCCATGTCCAAACGAACATACGTTCAATCATTAAGGAGTCTTTCCATTGCAACTCTGTTGCCTTCAGACCCGTGCGTTGCGCCCTAAAATCAACCCGCCCCCGCGAGAAACGAGGAAAGAATCCTTCCGAGCTATCGGGATCATAAAACACATTCGGCTGATTCGTTGCACCGTCCACACTAGGAAACCCATATTCTGTGAACCATATTGGTTTAGACTGCGGCACCCATGCTGTGGTCTGGCCGTTAGGGTTTACATGGGTGTTATTCCACCACCATGCTATATCCTTAGATGCATAGGCTGCTCCTAGGGGCTGCTTATTCGTGCGCTCTGCATCAGCATAGTAAAAATCATAGTCTTCCCCCTGCGTCCACCCATCAATCACAGCATTCACGTCGTAGCCTTGCTGCGGCGCGTCCGTGAGTGGGAAATATGCATCAATACCCACAAAATCAATGTTTGGCGATGCCCATAAACTATCCAGATTATACCATCCACCATCCGTGTGGTGATATTCTGACCAATCCGCCGCATAAGTAATTTTTGTGCCTGCACCCATTATTCCTTTGACCGATGCTGCCAGACTTACCAACGCATCCACCGCAGGATACACACCTGTTGCACTAGTTACTTTTGTCAAACCTATTAACTCCGAACCAATAACAAACGCGTCCACTTCCCCGTTCATTAAGTTAGCGTAATGGATTATAAAATTATTATAACCATTAGATTTCACAAAAAAGTTTTGCACATCTGCTGCAGAACCTGTCACACGACCGCGCCAAGGCTTATCCTCTACATCCATAAAAAACATAGGATAGAACAGCACTTTCCACCCCTTTGATTTAATTGCATTTACCAACCGCAACACACTTGCATCATCGGGCGTTCCGCCATAACGTGGCGAATTATTCACCAATGTAATTTGCCGTGCGGTAGCGCGATTATACCCCGCCACCCCCCATAGATCCGGATTAGTTGTAGCCCCTTGCTGATACTCCACTCCCGGCACAATATTACACTGCCCCGCATCCAAGTCGGTACCAAACCACGTCACCACCAAGCCAACCCATTCCAGATTAGGCAGCGCCTCCTCCATTTGATCAAGCGCCAATAATGCATTTGCGACTCCATCCGGGTTATGCATGTTCACCGGCACCCGTGTTCCTTGCTGCACCCAATTACCTGCAACATCTTCTCCCGAAAGCTTTTGCTGAATTTTGGTGTCGTAAACAAACTCACCCGCACCTGGAATAAGAATTACTGATTTAATCATTTCTTCAAGAATTTCTTCTTCATTATTATAATGTTGTGCCTTTTTATTCACTTCAAATGTAAAGTTAGGTATGCGGTTTCCATACTCTGCCAATGGAAAGTCTTCCACCACAATATAAGCTAAGCCGCGATAAGCAGGAGCAAAACCCACACCTTCAAAACCTTCTATAAAAGCATCTGGCATCTGCGCTTCATCACCCGTATAAATACGATACGTGCCTAATGATAAATCCAGTTGTTTTGCATCTGCCCAAATCCGCAATACCGAATCTATTGACCCTTCACAAATAGCAATAGCCAGACTTACTGTATAAGAATAAGTCGTTGTATTTTGCGTCACGCCACCGCCGCCGCCTTTACCACCCCCACCTGATGTCGTGGTTGTAGTCGTGGCCACCTCCTTTATAGGGCGCGACCAAATAATATTGCCCGCTAAACGCATAGTGCCGTAGAGCATTGGTATCATTTTACCATATGTGGAGGTTTGCACTGCTAAATCTGCAACGCGTGGCCCCTCCAAACTTGGCAGTGATCCACTACCAAACACTGTGCCATCAACAGCCGAGCCAACATAACGTCCAATGCTTGATCCAATAGCAGCACCTAATGTTCCGCCTGCTGCACCGCCCAAAGCCGAACCTACTGTACCCAGAACAATAGAAGCCATAAATACCTCAAATTATATTAATGAATTTAGTTTTTAAATATGATGCAATAACGAAAAATATAGCATTTTCCTGATGTTTTATATAAATGCTATTGTTAACTATTACATAAGAGTTTATGCGATTTACATTGACACACTTAACCAAATGTTAATTTCTATGCCATATAATTAACTTATAAAAACTGAATAACTTTTATACGTGAGCAGTGAAATGGCTATAGTAAAAATCCTCAAAAAATTCCTACCCGTCGCTTTGCTGGCTTTCCTAACAAGCGCCTGTGGAAATCATGTGAATTATGTATCTGCTAAAGATCGCAGCTATAATGTAGTACCCACCTTCGCTACCGAGAAAATTACACATAACAGTTGGGTAGAGAAAAAAGAGAACGCCTCCTCTGCCCTTTACACTTCCAGCAACATGGTTGCGCGTGAGCGTTATCACAGCGCTGTATTGGGCAAGCTTCACCTCAAACAGTCTGATGATCCTCAGGTAGAATCCACCACCTTTACGATTCGTAAAGAAAATCGCGCCTATATGGCCGAAACTCCCATCATGAGCTCTTTTAAAATGGGTAAAAAAGACGTGACCTCTAACTTCGCCTTTGGCCATCATAAAGATCATAAAATCATGGCTGGCATCACATTTAGAATGCCCTTCTAAGTCGGGTTAGCTACACGGTAGACCTGTACTATACGAGATAACCACTGCTCGTCCAGCCGATGCTCCACCACTTTGCGTGCGCTTGCCAGAGCATGCACTAATCCTAAACCACCATATCTGTAATCACTAACAATCGCCACATGCTGTGGGGCTTTCTCCAAACGCATTAGCAACACATCCCCCGGCGCCATACTCATTAATTCAATCGGCATCAATACACGCGAAAACACCGCTTTCAACTTTTCTCCGTTCGGCATATGCCCGTAATCACGCTCATCGAACGTCTGCAGAGCATTCCCGTTGATTGCTTTAAGCTGAAGCGCCTCAGCCACCCCTACCAGCAAACCCAAGCAATCGCACCCGCCTCGATCTAATACTGTAGCCTTAGAGCGCCCTTGGTGTAAAAACGGTGTACCAACCCAGCTTCGCGCTTCGTTCACTATATCAACGCCAAACGTGACTACGGCATTATTCATAATTGGCTCCATAAAAAATGCGCCATCAGCCGAAGCCAAAAGCGCCATTATTGAATAATCATTCAGCAAAAATACAGCTTGCTGATATGCTACATATATTGTTGAGTATATATTTTAAGATACGTTAGGAAACTGCGGAAGTAGCAACGCTTATTTTTCCTGCTCAGGCTCTGCCCGAAAATGCCGCCGGAAACTTGGGCGGCCAAATAAGGGGCGTTGTCCCATGCTTTTTGCATAGGTCCATACAAGCCCCGACATCATAATAATCGACATACCAAACACCCAAACAAACGATGCAATGGCACTGTCACCATACAACCCGATTACCGCCGCCGAGCCAAATACCGAAATAGCAATAACAAAGCCCAAAACCTGTCCAAAAATACTACTTACGGTATAGGCTTTAAGCGCTTGTATTTCCCAGTTATGCCGGTGCTTCTGCTCCAACTCGAACATATGCAGAATTTGCGATGCTGCACCTTCTACAACATAGTCGTAACTTTCCAAAATAGTAGGATCCGGCAGCATCTCAACTGCTTTCGGGGTATAGTGACCTTTGTTCTTTGGCTTATTATGGGAATTCTGGCGTTTAGGGTTATTCGTCATCTGTAGATTCACCTTGTTTTGTTTCTTCAAAAACATAGGAAATATCTTTTCCAATGCGCGACCAATCCCCGCGAAATGCCTCCGCAGAATTACGATATGGATAGCGATAAAGGGGCGATGGCATTACAGTTAATACCGATACAATACCCTTAAAAAACTCTCGTATAACAAGCATCATTCTCACTTTCATATATCAAGAGCTTAGTGTAGCGAATATGCCTATAAAAATGAAGCTCTTTTCAGCTATTCCCATTCGCTGCGCGTAGCGGCAGTTTCCAACATACGGTCAAATCCCGGAACATGCGGCTCCCCTCTGAAATTAATGGCATTATTAAACCGCGCTATACAAGTATCAAAACTCTTGTCACATCCGGCTTGCAATGTATAGCTATCGCCAATAGCAATGTCATAAGGCATGGGCAATGCCAATGTGAACGTAGACTGATCAAATGCTTTGACTTCCATACTTAATCCAGCATTTTCTCCGTCAGTAAATGTAATTTTTCCTGCTCTGAAGTATCCATTGTTCTCATTGCGTGCATTGTCTAAAAAGACTGCATTGCTTGTTACATCATCTATCGTCCCCATGACAGTGTAAGCTGCCATATCCACACCACATTGCGCATCCCCTAATTCGGCACGGCAGGCAGGAGCATATAATTTTCCAAGCTGCTGTGAAAACTTCTGTGTCAGCCCCCGCACCTCTGCCACAAATTGCTTATTTTTTATGCTAATTTCGCCTAACCACCCCCGGCGCAAAATAAGCTTGCCAGATTCAGGCGCCTGATAATTCACTTGAAAAATTTCTATTTCAGCAAAATCATATATTCCAGCCATCACATCACGCTCTTCAATGGTGCTGGCATCCAACATTCCTTGCACATCCAGATTATCTACATTCAAGTTTGATGACGCAGAGATAGCCGTTGGCGTAAATCCGGTTTGCGCCAAATATACGACTCCACCCACAGTTAAATCCACATCATGATCAGTAAAACCCTGCATGGTTTCATCACGGCGTGTCAATTTCCAACATGTGGCAAGGGTAGTTATTTCATTTGCTAAATGGCTTTCCAAAGCGCTACTGGTAGATTTCATACCCTTCGCTCCCTTTTATACACGTAATTCAACCAAAGGGATGTTTCCCCAGGAATACACCCCAAAATTATCCAATCGCGCCGATAAGCTATCCGTATCGAAGCGTACTGGCACATCAAATTCAAAATCAGCGCTTATAACTGCTCCCGCACTGGGAGCCACAGAAAAGCTGATATCCCCCATAGTGTCGTCAACACTAAAGCCTGTGCTTTGCAATACACTATCCACATATAATTTCACACTCGAAGCAACAGGCTTAGTGATCACTCGCACATCATCCACGCCGCCGCTGATATAATGCTTAACCATCTGAAAATTCTGTGTTGCACCATCGCCTGTAGCAAGAATTTGACCAATAGCTTCGTAATCGCTCCAATCTTTAAATCGAAACCCATAAGCGCGTCCTTTACGGGCGCGAAAAAAGGCAATCAGATTGTCCAGCTGCGTCTGAGTTTTCACTCCATGCGCTACGTCATATCGTGTGCGGGCATATTCCCAATTAATATTTCGCTGCTCATGGCCGCTATTAGTCATCACTACATCTGTCGAATAGCTAGGACCACCAGAAGACCCATAAGCAATATCCTCAGGGAAACGAATTTCTACAAAGCTCATATATGCCTCCTCAATAAAGGGTTAAAAAATCCCATAAAAAAAGGGCCCAAAGGCCCTTAAAAAACATTCTGTATTTAATGCTAGCGTTGTAAGGTCGGCTCTTCAGAGCGCTTAGTACGCTGCGTATAATTTTCAGGCGATTGTTCTTTAGCTGCAAAACCTGAGGCTTCTTTAGGCGCGTCATTTCTTTCCGGCTCGTCACGATGCATACGCCCATCTTCCATAGTTGGGCCATGAATAGTCGTCTCTGGCGCCGTCACCGCTTCATCTTTCTGACGTTCCAGCAAAGCTTCGCTAGCCGCTTGTGCATTTGAAGATTCCACTCGTGGTGGCGTAATCAACGCCGCAGGACCCAAATCAGGGTGTCCAGGGGCAGTGAAAGGCATTTCACCATCATTGGATTTTGATGGGCGATCCGGCTTATCCGCTTTTTCCTCTGGTTCATTATGCGCTTTGTTCCGCCTTGCTGCTGGCACATGGCCAAACAACAGCTGCTGAGGGCGTATACCATCCTCATTAATGCGTTGCGCCATAACTTTATTTGCCGCATTCAGCTCAGGAAAATCTTTTTCCAACACTTCTGCTTGTTGCTCTGGCGACATTTTTTCAAAATTCTGTCCAGCATTTTCTTTAATGGCTTGTTGTGCCTGCGGATTCAACGCAAGTTGCACCCCAAACACATCTACAGCGGTGGTTTCTTCGCCGCGCTGCTGTTTTTCCTTAATATGCATAATTTTATTATGCGCAGTGTTTTCCATTGCATCTTCAATACGGCTGGTATGCAGCACTTTACGCACCAGCTTTCCCGTCACAACAGCGCTTACCGTGGCGGCAACCCCGCCGGCAATGTTAGAAGGGTCTTTACCACTACGCTTACCGGTCGGCTGCTGCTTAGGGCGCGTGGCAGAAGATGCCGCCAAACCTGCCAAAACACCTGCGCCGGTTGAAATTGCCGAGCTTGCAACACGCACGGTGTCGCTCATCTTGGCCACATCTTTAACCTGCTTCAAAACAGGATTATCCTGATAACACTGTTGATAATGCTCTTGTGTTACCTGATCTTCTGCCACGCCCAATCGTTCGGCGATTTCCGGACGGTATTCATCGGCAATATCACTAAAAAACCCGCGCTCATCCCGTGTAGCAGAAACCATATCAATTCCCGCACCTGCAGAGGCGCTTGCCATACTCACAATATTAGATCGCTTTTTCAGCGATGCCGTCACTGCACCTACGCCTGCAGCGATCGAGTTTTTATTAGGCAGATTGTTAGAAGAATCTTCCACGTATAACTCCTGATTTCAATTCACCTTCACAATACTTAACGCAATTGCGGGGCGGTTGCATCTGGTTGCGGTGGCGCAACACCTTGATTTTGCAAGCGGCGTGTATGCTCACCAACCACGTTGGTTTGTGCATTTGCACCCGAAATCGTATGTCCGCCTTTACTCTCCATGCCTATGCGATTTGCCTCGGCTTTCGCAATGGTACGTTGGTCAAAACGACCAGTTTCAATTTCTTTCAAAATATCCGCTGGGCGGACTCCTTCACGGGCATAATCCGTTGCCAATGCCTGCACCATACCGCTTTCAACGCCTCCCGCTTTATTTGCATCTTTCGATGCTGCCGAAAGAAATTGCGCATAATGCATTTCAGTAAGCTGCGGAGCTTGGTTCATTGCCTCATACATTGGCAATACCGAACTCGCCTGCGTTACATTATTAATCATTTGCGTGGCCATACCAATACCGGAGTTGACCAACACATATTTCATGCCGCTTTTTTTCTTGCCAACCGTAGCTGCAATGTTCGCGGCGTTGAGTACAGCGCGGGGGCCAAATTCTTTGAAAATCTGGTTACGAGCCCGTTTCACAACATCCGGCACTTTTTTGCTGGTTAGTAGCTTGCGGGTACTAATTTTCTTGTCACCAGTAATATCGCAATGCATTTGCTTGAGCGTATGCAAATTATCTGCAATGCCTCGGGCGGTGCTGGTAACCTGCAAGGCAGTACCGGTATAGACCGCACCTTTTACCGCTACATCTGCAATATTCGTTTTAGCCACAGATTGCGGAATATTGCGAACTGTATCGCCAAAATTCTCAATTCTCGACGCACGGCCACCAAATCGCATACCGTCACCTGCTGCCGCATACGCCTCAGCAGTTGCTTTACGCACATCGCTAAGCACTTTTTTATTTATGGAAGAATTTTTATCTTTAGCAAGCTCTTCAAATCTTTCATAGGCAGCCTTCACTGCTCCATCCAACTCTTCTGCAGAAGAACCGCCTAACACTTTGGCCACTTTTCCTAACGCGCCGTGCGCTTCTTTGGCTTCATCTCTTGCTAAAACATCTTCCAGACTATGCGCTGCGGCTTTGAATTTAGATTCAGATTTGCCACCATAATGTCCGGCTAAAAATCTACGTGGTGCCTGAGCAAAATCATCTACTTCTAATCTTGAGAATGCACTAGTAATCCTACTGCCTACAGTATTTGCCAATTGTCCTTCCACGCCTCCCGCTGCTTCACCCGCACGCGACAGCCGCTCCGCAGCTTTTCCAGCAAACTCTTGCCCAACTCTAAATTTAGCGCCTTTTTCATCGCCGGCAGCATATGCAGCCGCATGTGCTCCAGCAGCGCCCAGCGCCGCAGATGGAGCATGAATTACATTGCCAAACGTGGCTTTGCCTGCAACTTCAGAAGGAGTCTTCAATACTTTTGCCGCTTTGCCAAACGCTGCGCCTACAATAGGCAATGACGCCATTGCACCCAACATACCACTTGCCGTCAATCCGCGCACACCAATGCTTTGCGCCTTCATAAATCCGCCATTGACACCCTTT
>JAKUPQ010000024.1 GCA_022450665.1 Alphaproteobacteria bacterium
CAGGAAAAAACAATACCAATGCGTGATCGATTGTTTCATGTGAAACATTGTTTTGTAAACGCCGTAGCGCCGCCATGCGCGGCTTGGGGGCAGAGGTGGCAGACATCAACTCAAGCGTGGCTTTAGCATGGGCACCAGAAATACGAAACACAGCCACCCCTGATGTGCCGGCAGGAGTGGCAGGGGCAAAAATCGTATCATTTATCGTTGGTGTTTGTGCCATTTGCTTCTACAATCGCGGTTTATTATTCACATCGCTGTTCTGAATAAGGGCGCGAAGCATAACGCAAAAGGAACGATATGGCAAAAGCTATCCGTTTACATCAGGCTGGCAACCCCGACCAAATGCACTGGGAAGATATAGCCATGCCAACTCCAAAAGCCGGAGAAGTGCTGTTACGTCAAACTGCCGTGGGCTTAAATTATATCGACATATATCACCGCTCTGGCTTATATCCGCTATCGGCATATCCGGCGATATTGGGTTTGGAAGCTTGCGGCGAGGTGGAGGCTTTGGGCGATGGAGTAAGTAACATAGCAATAGGCGATCGCGTGGCCTATGGCGGCGGCCCCATGGGTGCTTATGCTGAGTACCGCACCATACCATCGCAATATTGCGCTAAAATACCCGATGCAATTAGCAACACCCAGGCCGCCGCCAGTATGGTGCAGGGCATCACGGCACATTTTCTTGTGCAAAGAACCGTAAAATTAAAGGCAGGAGACAGCTGTTTGATCCATGCCGCAGCTGGCGGGGTGGGAACGTTACTTTGCCAATGGGCAAAGCATATGGGCGTGACTGTCTTGGGTACGGTGAGCAGTGAAGAAAAAGCAGCCCATGCCAGCGCCCACGGATGCGACCATCCAATTATATACACGCAAGAAAACGTTGTAGATCGTGTACAAAGCCTCACACAGGGGCAAGGCGTGAATGTGGTGTACGATTCTGTAGGTAAAGATACGTTTATGGCCTCGTTAGATTGTTTGCGCATGTTTGGTACATTAGTGAGCTTTGGTCAGGCCTCGGGGCCGGTGCCGCCATTTGATATTAGCTTGCTGGCGCTAAAAGGTTCATTGTATCTGTGCAGGCCAAATTATATGAACTATACCCAAGATAATGTAGAATATCACCGCGCTATCCAAGCTATGTTTGGCTTGATAGAGCAGGGGGTGCTAAAGGTGGAAATCGGCCAAACTTATCCACTAGCACAAGCTGCACAGGCGCATAGAGATTTAGAATCCCGTAAAACCACTGGTGCTACCGTATTGTGTATAGAGTAGTTTATTGCGTTAGCGGCTTGGTAAAGCGCGGATGATTGGCAAAGCGGTTAAAATGTTCTTGTGCCTCCGGTACAGGGCGCCCCGCTTTGGTGTAGCCTATACGGGCATCGCCGTTATCGAATACAATATACATTTTTAACCGTGGCATTACATCTTGGTCAATTGCATCATACATAGCATCGAATTGCTTAAGCATATGCTCTTCACCACCTATAGCGCCAAACTCAACCAAACCCCATGGCTTGCTTAAATAATCATGCTCGGCGTTACTATTTTCGGTGAAAAAATTATATAAGCGCATTGGCGAAGCTGGCCAATCAAGACGTTTATTGGCATAGGAATTCCACGTCAGCCAGTCTACTAAATCATTGCCCGGCCATAAATCATTTACCATGCAATGCCACCGCTCATAGCCCATATAATTCATCGTCCATACAACATTATCTACGCCTAAGGCATCAAAACGGTTGCGAATGTTTTGCCACATAGCACGATAATCTTTTGGGGTGCCTGCTTTGGGTTTATCACTATAGCTTTTGCACGAAGTACCATCTTCCACCTGATCTTCAGGCTCATGATAAATAGTGAGAAAAATTTTATGCGGAGCAACGCTTTTAATACTCTGTGCCATTTCATCAATGGTGGCATTTACGGCGTCGTTCGACCCGTTTGCATCGCTCCAGCGGGCGGCAGGTTTCCAATTGGTCATAAGTAGTGTGTCGGAGCGGGTGATAAAATAAATGTCATCTTCGCTTAGCTGATTGCTTCCAACCCCATGATAGGTATGAGCAATATCCACTCTACGTCCTAAGCGGCTTTCAAAATGTTCTATCTGGTTGCGCATTCCCCGTGCAACGGCAGGATATTTATTGGCATTTGCTCCAAACCACACACGGCAATGATTAACGAGTTTGTCATCAATGCAGGTTTCCTGCGCATGTGCAGGGGAAAAGCTGATTAAAAAGCTTAGCATCAATAGAATCTTGCGCATGGAACCACCTTGTTTTGTTATAAGTCTTTACCAAAGGCTGCATCAATTAGCTTTTTAGTATAAGCGTTTTGCGGAGCATCGAAAATATTTTTTGCGCTGCCTTCTTCGACAATTTCGCCTTTTTTCATAACAATAACGTAATGGCTCAGGGCTTTTACAACGCGTAGGTCATGGCTGATAAACATATAGCTCAGCCCATAACGCTGTTGGAAATCACGAAGTAAATCAATAATTTGTGCTTGTACAGATAGGTCGAGAGCCGAAGTAGGCTCATCCAACACAATAAATTGCGGTTTGAGTATCATTGCGCGGGCGATAGAAATACGCTGGCGCTGGCCGCCACTAAATTCATGGGGGTAGCGATCAATACTATCAGCGGGCAAGTCAACTTCTTGCAACATATCAACAATCATCTGCTGGCGTTCGGCTTTGCTGGCGCCAATATTATGCACCTCTAAGCCTTCGCCAATAATTTGCCCTACGGTCATGCGCGGGTTGAGGCTACTATACGGATCTTGAAATACCAATTGCATTTTATGGCGCAACGGGCGCATGGCCTTGGTGTTGCAATCATCTATCCGCTCGCCCAAAAACACAATAGAGCCTTCGCTGCGAATCAACCGTAGAAGGGAAAATCCAAGGGTGGATTTACCACTGCCGGATTCTCCTACCACGCCTACGGTAGTGCCTTCGGTAATCGCTACGCTCAGTCCTTTTACCGCTTCGTTATATTGTTGGTTCCACGGGAATAATGGCTTATTGCTTGGATACTTAACCACCAGATTTTCGCAGCGCATTAATACCGGCGGTGTGCCTTCTACGGCAAGCGCTTCGCCCGAAGGCTCGGAAGCCAGCAATTTTTGGGTATAAGCATGTTGCGGTTGAGTAAATAGCGGCTCGGTCGTGTTCGTTTCAACAATTTGGCCTTGTTGCATTACCGCAACGCGATCGGCCACTTTGCGCACAATGGTTAAGTCATGAGTAATAAGCAAAATCGCCATTTTTGATTTTTTTTGCAGGTCTTTTAACAGCGTGAGCACTTGCGATTGTACTGTTACATCTAATGCGGTGGTGGGTTCATCGGCAATCAATAAATCAGGTTTATTGGCCATGGCCATGGCAATCATCACCCGTTGGCGCTCCCCGCCGGAAAGCTGGTGCGGCATTGCATTGAGGCGGTCTTTAAGATGCGACAAACCCACTTCGTCCAGCAAGGTGCGAACTTGTTCCACGGCATCGGGGCGCTTTAAGCCACTTTGATGCAGAAACAACACCTCGCTAACTTGTTTGAAAATGTTGTGCAGCGGATTCAAAGCGCTCATAGGCTCTTGAAAAATCATCGAAATGCGGTTGCCGCGTATATTGCGAAGCATTTGCTCATTTGCGTTAATTAGCTCTTTGCCTTCAAATGTTACGCTGGAGCCTTCGGGGTGATAGGCTGTAGGGTAGGGCAATAGCTGTAAAACCGACATAGCTACGGTAGATTTGCCAGAGCCGGATTCGCCGACCAATGCCAATAATTCGCCCTTATTGATCGAAAAAGAGACATTTTTCACCGCATGCACATCGCCATGATGGGTTTTAAACGATACGGAGAGGTTTTTTACGTCCAATAAGGCCATATCAGGCTCCTTTACGTGGGTCGAGAGCATCGCGTACCGCTTCACCCATAAACACAAGCATACTCATCATCAATGCCAGAATTGTAAAGCCAGACATTAGCAACCATGGCGCATGCACATTGTCTTTACCCTGCTTGAGTAATTCGCCCAGAGAAGCAGACCCAGGAGGTAAGCCAAAACCCAGAAAATCAAGGGCAGTAAGGGAGGTGATGGAAATGTTCAATACAATAGGAATCAGCGTTAGCCCAGCCACAAATGCATTGGGCAATACATGACGAAAAATGATGGTTTTTTCTTTTACGCCCAGCGACCTTGCGGCGCGAACGTAATCGAGGTTACGGGTTTTCAGGCATTCGGCCCGTACCACATCCACCATATATACCCACATCACAAATACCATTACGCCAAGCAATGTCCAGAAACTCGGGGTAATCATGCTGGCAATGGTAATAAGCAGCACTAAGAACGGGATAGAGTTGAGGACTTCAATCAAGCGCTGGATAATTAAGTCGGTCCAACCGCCAAAATAGCCCTGCACAGCGCCAGCCACAATGCCAACAAAGGCGCTGATAGTGGTTAGAAGCAGGCCAAATATCATCGAAATGCGAAAACCATAAATCAAGCGCGCCGTCACATCGCGCCCCTGATCATCGGTACCCAGCATGTGCCGTTCATTGGGGGCGGCGGGTGCTGAGGCTGTGTTATCAAAATCAATGGTTAGGTTATAATAGCGAATGAGTGGCCAATAGATTTTGCCATCGCCTTGTTCGATCAGCTCTGTAACAAACGGGTCGCGATAATCTGCTTCGGTTTCAAACTCACCGCCATAGGTGGTTTCGGCCACGCGCTCTAATACCGGAAAATATGTTTCGCCATTATATTGCACCATTAAAGGCTTATCATTAGCAATAAATTCGGCAAACAGGCTGAGCACAAACATGATGCTCAAAATCACAAAAGACCAATATCCACGACGATTGTTGCGGAATTTGTGAAGTCGGCGTTGCATAATGGGGGAAAGCGCCATATTACACATCCCTCGCTTCAAAGTCGATGCGTGGGTCAATGGCCACATAAAGCAAATCACCCAGCAATTTAGTAATAAGGCTAACCATACCAAAGATAAAAATCAGCCCAAGAATGAGCGGAAAATCACGGTTGATCGCCGCTTCAAATGCCAGTAATCCCATGCCGTTCAGTCCGAAAATAATTTCGATAAGAATGGCGCCGGTGAAAATAGCGCCGACAAAAGCGGCAGGAAAGTTTGCAACTACAACCAGCATGGCGTTACGGAACACATGGCCGTATAAAATGCGGTTTTCTTTTAGCCCCTTAGCGCGGGCGGTGGTGACGTATTGTTTGCCAATTTCTTCGATGAATGCATTTTTTGTGAGCATAGTGATAGTGGCAAAAGATCCAATAAGCATCGATAGTACCGGTAACGCCAAATGATGCGCCAAGTCAGCAAATTTACCAAAAAATGAGAGTTCTTCGAAATTTTGCGAGGTAAGCCCCTGCAATGGGAACCAGTCAAGATAGTTGCCACCGGCAAATAGCACCATAAGGAACACCGCAAGCACAAAACTGGGAATTGCGTAACCTACAATAATGGCCACGCTTGTCCAGATATCAAACCGGTTGCCGTCGCTTACGGCTTTGCGAATGCCCAGAGGAATGGAAATAAGATAGGTGAAGAATAATGTCGTCAGACCCAGCGCCATGGTGGTGGGTAATCGTTCTATAATCAGCGTGGTTACATTGGCATCCCTGTAATAACTGTCGCCAAACTGAAAAGTAGCAAATTGCTTTACGGTTAAGATAAAGCGTTCGTGCAGGGGTTTATCGAATCCGTATAGCGCTTCAAGTTCTTTAATGAGTTCGGGTGGAAGTCCTTGGCCTGCCTGAGAAGGGTTGGAAATTCCGGCAGAAATTGAACCGCTGGTATCGCTACCGCCACCGAAGCCACCACCAGTTTTGCCACTAAGTTTCGACACCATTTGCTCAACTGGTCCCCCGGGCATGAATTGTACCAATGCAAAATTGAGCAAAATAATGCCAAATAACGTAATCAGCATAAATATCAAACGGCGAACGATGTAAGCGGCCATGTTATTTTGCCTTTGTTTCCGTGGGTTTGCGGGCAGAATCAGGAGTGGTTAAATCTTTTAACTCCTCAGGGCTTTTCATCCACCATGTACTCACACCCATATCATAACTTGGCGCGGTTTCTGGCTTGTGAAACTTATTCCAATGCACCAGGCGAAAGCCTTTTACGTGATATTGCGGGATGGTGTAATGCTCCCAGAGCAAAATGCGGTCAAGGGCATGGGCAGCGGTTTCCAGTTCTTCAAGTGTCTGTGCCTGCTCGATACGCGTAATCATAGCGTCCACCGCAGGATTGCAGATTTCGCCATAGTTCAACGATCCGACCACTTCGGCAGTGGCACAAGACCAATAATTGCGCTGTTCAATGCTGGGGAAAAATACGCCGTTATTGTACCACCATACGCCGATACTAAAATCTTTATTATCCAGTAAAAGCTGATGCTGAGCGATTTCTACAATCTTAATATCAGCGGGAATACCAAGTTTTTTCAGGTTATTAACCATTGGGGCAAATACCCGTGAAAACGATGGCTCATAATAAAGAAAGGTTGCTGTAAGTGGCTCGCCGGTTTCTTTATGCTCACGCACTCCGTCATCGTTAAGCACATAGCCAGCTTCATTCAACAGGCGCTGTGCCTTTAACAAGTTGTCACGAATAGTGGTGTCGCCGCTTTCTGTAGTAGGAACTTTAAATTCACTAGTGAATAACTGCGGAGGCAAACTGTCGCGATAAGGTTCCAAAAGCTTCAGTTCTTCTTCGCTTGGCAACCCACGCGCTGCAAAGGAAGTGTTTTCAAAAAAGCTGGTATTTTGTTCATAGGCGCCATAAAAAATCACCCGATTTGTCCATTCAAAATCAAAAGCCAAGCCAATAGCTTCGCGCACTTTTCGGTCAGGATACGTATTGGCCTGAAGCACAAAGGATTGGTTGCCCGTAGGCAGTTTATGGGGAACAAATTGTTTGATAAGGCTGCCATTTTGAGTGGCTGGTGTATCATAAGCCGTTGCCCAGTTGCGCGATACATTTTCTTCACGCAGGTCGTATTGGCCAGATTTTATGCCTTCGAGTGCTACGGTGCCATCACGAAAAGTAGTGAAATGGATCGTATCGAAGTTATTTTGGCCGCGCATTACCGGTAAATCCTGCGCCCAGTAATCGGCAACGCGGCTATAGGTAATAGTGCGCCCCTGATCTACATCGGTGATGCGGTAAGGGCCGCTGGCAAGGGCTGGCACAAGGGTCGAACGATCAAACTCTCTGGCATCTTCTCCAGTATATACTTTCTTCGGCAAAATGGGGATTTGCGCTACGATTAAAGGCAATTTGCGAAAGTTTTTGGTAGTAAAAGATAAACGCACGCTATTAAGGCCGGTGCGTTTTACTTCTTTGAGTTGTTGCAGTAAAATTTTAAATGAGGGATCGCCCTTTTCCGGCAAAATGGTAAAGGTAAAAATTACATCTTCTACGGTAATAGGGCTGCCATCGTGCCATTCGGCCTCTTCACGCAATGTAAACTCTACCCATGAAAAATCTTTGGCAAGCTCTGCGGACTCGGCAATTAATCCATATAATGTCTGAGGTTCATCAAGCGATGGCACCATCAGTGAATCATAGGTAATATCATTCACCCGGTCGCGGAATGTGTGATCGGTGCCGTAATTTCCCGGGGCTTTGGTGCCTTTAAGCGCGAAGGCGTGTACGGTATCGAATGGCAGAAAATATCCCAGATTTAGTCGCCCGCCACGGGGTGCTTTGGGGTTAACATAATCAAAATGCTCAAAGCCTTTTTTATATTTTGGCTTGCCAAACATTGTTAATGCGTGACTCACGCCTGAGGAGGGCGAAGCGCTTTCGCTATCCGAAAGGTCTTGTGAATCAAGTGCCTCTTGATTAGCGGCAGCGTTTTTTGCATCGCTGGTGGCTTCGGCAGATGCCTCGGCCGCATTTGTTGGGGTGCCGGGTTGTTCTTGCTGGGCTGCAACGCTCACAGGATACACGCCAAGCATCAATATGCATAAACCAGAAGACAATAGATGGGTGTAATTGCGCATTGTGACTATTACCGTTTTTCACCCCATGGTCCACCAGCTGGGTCGGGAGAAGCAGGTGTACGTTGATGTTTAATCGTGTCAAATACTGCCAGTGCCTGCGCTACTGTACCGCCCACATCGCTGGCATTGGAGGGCAGCAGCATAGTAGTGCTGTTTTGTGCAAGTTTAGCAAAGGCTTGCACATATTCTTCGGCAATTTTCATAGATACCGCTTCTGAGCCGCCTTGTTGCTGAATAGATTGCGCGATAATATCAATACCGCGTGCGGTAGCCTCGGCTACAGCATAAATCGCTTCGGCCTCGCCCTGCGCACGGTTGATCTGATCGATTTTTGATGCCTCGGATTGCATTACCGTATCTTGTTTGCGGGCTTCAGCGGCTAACAGCACCTGTTGCTGATGGCCTTCGGCTTTGAGAATGGTTTCTTGTTTAATACCTTCTGCAAGATTGATTTGCGACTGGCGGCTACCTTCCGATTCCAGAATATCTGCGCGCTTCTGACGTTCGGCGGCTACTTGTTTTTCCATCGCCAGCGTAATGGTTTTTGGCGGGTCGATGTTTTTGATTTCATAGCGCATACATTGTATGCCCCAGGTTTCGGCCGCATGGTTAATTGCCAGCACAATATTTGCATTGAGCTTTTCGCGTTCTTCAAAAGTTTGATCCAGTGTCATTTTGCCAATTTCAGCGCGCATGGTGGTTTGCGCCAGTTGAGTAGCAGCATAAATAGGATCGTCCACGCCGTAAGATGCATCAATTGCATTAATAATTTTCAGGTAAATCACGCCGTCAATATGCACGGCCACGTTGTCGCGGGTAATGGCGGTTTGTTCGTGAACGTCATACGCCATTTCTTTAAGGCTGTGTTTATACGATACACGCTCAATAAACGGAATAATTATGCTCATGCCCGAATCGAGTTTGCGGTCAAAGCGCCCGAGTTTTTCCACAATAAATGCGCTTTGGTGGGGGACGATTTTAATGCCCATAATCACGAGCAATACGAGGACAAAACCAATCACAAATATGGGCATCATAGGAGGCGCGCCTTTTCTCTTTTTATTACTGTTGTTGTGCTATTCCATGCAAAATTAAATGTTATCCGTAGCTATTGGGTAATCTATTTGTGCCAGAATGAGGGTTGAGCCGTCAACCTTTACAATTTTAAGCTCTGTACCAGCGGGTGCTGTTTCTATAGCGGCATCCGGCGCTAAGCGTGCGCGCATGCTAGTTCCCGACCACGTGGCAAAGCCTGTAATATCTTTGGTTAATCCGGCAGCGGCAACGGTTGCGGTGCGGCCTATCATGTTGTGATGGTGGTGCAGTTGCTTACCCATACGCAATTTTTTTATTGGCCACCATAACAAAGCCGCCCACAGAGCAGTAAAGGCAAAAAAAGCGGCACCTTGCGCAATGTGGTTGAGCGGGTCAAGCAGCCCAAGCTCTATCATTATGCCTACGCATAATGCCGCGATGGCCGCAAATAATAAGCCAATACCGCTTAGACCCATCGCCTCGAAAAGAAACAGCAGAATACTAGCGATAAACCAAAAATAAGCAATTTCCATGCGTTTGCTCCGCTATGGCGATATGGGGATTATTCCCCGTCGCGTTTTTCTACGCTGTTTTCTAGCTCTTGCGCTTGTTCAGCTTCAGGAGTTTTGCCTTTAGGTGTTTCTTCACCGGCATTTTTCTGAATAGCTCTGTCAGCTTTTTCTTCGGCAATTGCTTCGTCTGACTTTTCTGTGGCTTGTGCATTTTCTGCAGCATCATCATCGGTAGCGCTAGCCGCAGGAGTAGGCACAGCTTCGCCATCAACCTTAGCGGCATCTTCTGCTTCACCATCTATGGCAACTTCTTCTTCAGGCATCGAGGCTGCAACTTCAGCTTCGGTTGGCAGAGGTTTAGCAGAGCCGCTCAGCGTGCGTAAATAAGCGATTAGATCAGCGCGATCGGCGTCTTTGCTAATACCAGCAAATGCCATTTTGGTGCCAGGAACGTGCTTTTTCGGTTTTTTGAGAAAACTGGAAAGGGCATTATAATCCCATGTTCCACCATGAGCAGCCATAGCATCCGAATAGCTGTAATCAGATTTATGCGCCACATTCGCGCCCACAATATCATAAAGATTGGGGCCGACTTTATTGGCTCCGCCTTGCTCAAAGGTATGGCACGACGTGCATTTTTTAGTGAGTGCCTGCCCTGCAGTGGCATCGGCTGTAAGCAGGAATGGCAAAATATTTTCAGGCTTTTCAACTTCAGCCACGCCGCCGGCAGCGGAATCTTCCATTACCTCAACGGCGTAGCCGCGTTTTTCAAGTTCTTGTTCTGGATGGTACAGCCCATCCGCAACCTTGCCCGCAACCATGGCGAGCAGACCCGCAACTAAAACACCAGCAGCAACTTTATTTAATTCTAGACCGGACATGTGCAATAAACCTAACGTAGAGTTTGCAGTATAAAGAGATTACTTCGGCTTTGACTTCCATCAAAAATCACATTACCTCTATAAACGTAAGAGCAAGCGTAATCAAGTGATTACGCGCATATGCCCTGTGTATGATAAGAAAAATACGAAATCCCAAGGGATTATTTTTTCAATAGTTACGGGAATAAAGGCCTTTTGCCCATGCAGCACCACGATACACTCATAATTATTCCAGCGCGCATGGCCTCGATGCGATTGCCAAATAAGCCTATGGCAGATATTAATGGTAAACCGATGATCGTGCATGTGTGGGAGAGGGCGGTGGCGGCAAAAATTGGCGAAGTGTTGGTGGCTTGCGATTCGCAACAAGTTGTTGATGCTATCAGTGCGGTTGAGGGCAAAGCGATGCTCACCCGCGATGATCACCCCTCAGGATCAGACCGGATATGGGAGGCTTATACACATTTTGATCCCGAAGCGCGATTTAGCACGATTATTAATGTGCAGGGCGATTTACCAACGCTAGATCCAGCGCTGGTGCATAATGTGATGGAGCCATTGCATAACCCTGCCGTGGATATTGCCACGCTTGCCTGTGTGATTTCTCAGGAGGACGAAAAGCAGGATCCGGCGGTGGTGAAGCCAATAATTAGCTTTGCGCAATCCGAATCTAATGCTGGACATATTGGTCAGGCATTGTATTTTACCCGCTGCTCTGCGCCCTATGGCGCGGGCGATCTGCACCACCATATCGGAATTTATGCCTATCGCCGTGATAGTTTGCGCCGTTTTGTGGGGCTTGCGCCCAGCCCGCTTGAGCAACGGGAAAAACTGGAACAGCTACGTGCATTGGAAAATGGAATGCGTATTGATGTAGCTATTGTAAACACGGTGCCGCTTGGGGTAGACACCCCCCAGCATCTCGAAAAAGCGAGGAAGGCCTTAGCATGACCCAACATAAATACGATATTCTCGGCATTGGTAATGCCATTGTAGATGTTTTAAGCTTCAGCGATGACGCGTTCATTCGCGATTTTGGGCTGCGAAAAGGCACAATGATCCTGATTGATGAAGATCGCGCCGAAGAATTATATACGCATATGGGCCCTGCAAAAGAAGTGTCGGGCGGTGCAGCGGCCAATACATTGGCAGGCATGGCTTCGCTGGGAGGACGTGCGTCAGTTGTTGGCATAGTGCGCGATGACCAGCTGGGAAACATTTTTACCCATGACATGCGCTCTACCGGTGTGCAATTTGATACCACTCCCGCCACCAATGGCCCTACCACTGCACGTTGCCTGATTTTTGTTACTCCCGATGCACAACGTACCATGAATACGTTCATAGGAGCATGCGCACGTATTGATAACAGCGATATAGATCCGCAAATGGTACGTGACTCGGCGGTGTTATTTGTGGAAGGGTATATGTGGAACGACCCGTCCAGCAAAAAAGCCATTCGCTATGCTATGGAAATCGCTAAAGAGGCGGGCAATAAAATCGCTTTCTCCCCATCCGATGTATTTTGCATCGAAAATCACCATCCAGAAATGCTGGAACTGGTTGAAAACAGTGATATTGTGTTTTGCAACGAAGAAGAAGCTAAGTCGCTCTATGGCGTAGATAATTTTGATGAAGCTCAAGAGAAAATTCGCGGCAAATGCCATATGGCGGTTATTACTCGTGGAGCGGATGGCTGCGTTGTAGTGACACCGGATAATACAGTAGTTGTTGCCGCCGCTCCAGTGCATGAGGTGGTAGATACCACTGGTGCTGGCGACTTGTTTGCAGCAGGATTTTTACATGGATTTTTACGTGACTGGAGCCATGAAAGCTGCGCTGCTCTAGGTAGCAAATGTGCCGCCGAAATTATCCAGCATATAGGTGCGCGTACCATGAAACCCCTCACAGGATTATTGGCGGCGTAATGGTTGAGTTTCTCTCTTATTTACGCATAGTATTTATTGATGTGCCGCCCATTCTGGGTTGTTTGCTCATGATTGGATTATCGTTCTTTTTTGGTTTGTGGTAATGCCTTCACCGTTAGATATATTGTGGTTTATCTACCCATCGCTCATGCGGTGGCGCACAAGCCGTGTGGCGTATTTTTTAATGTTGGGCTTCATGCAGTTTTATATTATGCGCCATGGCGTGGATGTAAAAAATCCTAACCCCCTTGATACATTCTTGCTCGCTAATTATACGCATATGGTTTTCCCTGGCATTGCGGGACTTATAGTAGGCACACTCTGGCTTTTCTTGATAAGTTTGGGATTGAAATTTCCGCTAAGAATGATCGTTTATATCATTTTAGGTGGGTTAAGTATTTTCTTTGCGAATGATGTGCGTTATGCCTTATGGAGTTCGTTTCTATAAGGAGAGGCCATGCTTCCCAAATTTGTCGCCAGCCTGAAATCATACACGCATCCGAAATTACGCATTATTCTTTTGCTGGGGTTTTCCAGCGGCCTGCCGTTAGTGCTGACATTTTCCACGCTCAGCGCGTGGTTGGGAGATGTGGGAGTTGATAAATCCACCATTGGTTTCTTTGCTTTGGTGGGCATTGCTTATTCGTTTAATTATTTATGGGCGCCGCTGGTAGACCATATTAAAATACCGGTGTTTCACCGCTTAGGACGGCGGCGCGGGTGGATGCTTGCCACGCAGGTTGTGCTTATGGCGGCTATTGCGGCTATGGGCATGACCAATCCGCTTTCTATGCCTGTCGTGACAGCGCTTTGCGCGGTAGTAGTAGCGTTTGCCAGTGCCACTCAGGATATTGTAATTGATGCATACCGCACCGAAATTTTGGATAAAGAGCAGTTTGGCGAAGGCGCCGCTGCTGGAGTATTCGGTTATCGCTTGGGGATGTTGGTCGCCGGAGCGGGGGCATTGCTTATTGCTGATAATCTAAATTGGCATATGGCTTATCTTAGTATGGCAGCATGTGTTGCTGTGGGAATGGCGGCTGTTTTGTTTGCCAAAGAACCGCAGCTTCCCGAAGATATCAGCGAGCCAGAGGAACATGAAAATGTAGCGGTGGCAGCGCAGAAAAAAATTAAACAAGCCGTCATCGATCCGTTTATTGACTTCACGAAACGTAAAGGTTGGTGGCTGTTATTGCTATTTATTTTATGCTCCAAACTCAGTGATGCGTTTGCCGGATTTATGATTAATCCGTTTTTGCTGGAAATTGGCTTTACCAAAACCGAACTGGCAGAGATTGGTAAGATTTATGGATTTCTTGCCACCACTGCTGGAACAATTATAGGTGCGGCTTTAATTCGCAAATACGGCATTATCCGAAGTTTGTGGGTATGTATTCCGTTCCAGATGGCGGCCAATCTGGTCTATATCGCTCAAGTGCATTATGGCGCTGAAATAGGTATGTTAATGCTAAGTATTTCTGCTGATAATCTCAGCGCGGGCATGGCCATTTCTTCCGTTATCGCCTTTATGATGAGCCTGTGCAACATACGCTATACTGCTACGCAATATGCATTATTAAGTTCGCTTGCGGGTATGGGGCGCACATTGCTGGCTTCTACCAGCGGCGTTGTGGCAGAAAATTATGGATGGATCAATTTTTTCATCGTATCAGGGCTAATGGGAATCCCAGCTTTAGTTGCACTATGGTTTTTGCCGCGCTATGTTGATATAGCTGCCATAGAAAGGGAAAAGTAGTGGAGTCAATCCCCATAATACTAGCAATTACACTGCCTTATGTTGTGGGCTTAATGATGCCTAACAAAAAATTTATAGTGTTTTATGCGGGGGTAATACTGGTACTTACCCTTAGTCTGATTGGCTTTCCTGCTTTTTGGTATGCCCCTAACGATGCCAATATAGAAACTCTTGGTCATGCGAATATATTTACATGGATGTTTCAGGGGATTTTCTTTGTAAGCGGTATCAGTGGCGCTGGGGTAAAATATAAGCTTTTGGATAAATCCGATCCGGAAATTACTTTGTCAGGCCGTGCAAAATTTGCTGGCACAGCACTTTTTTTCGCAATCGGTGTGTTCTATGTGCTTAGCGTGATAAATGTGGGTTATTAATCCCATTTTGCCACAGGCGGCAGGCTCATTAAAATTGCTTCGGCATTACCGCCGGTCATTAAACCAAATTTTGTGCCACGATCATAGGCCAGATTAAACTCTGCATAACGCCCACGTTTGCGTAGTTGGTGTTCGCGCTGTGCTTCTGTCCATGGCGCATTCATGTGGCGCCGCACTAATTGAGGATATATTGCTAAAAACGCCTTGCCCACTGCTTGCACGAACGCAAAATCATGCGCCCAATCGCCGCTATTGGCATAATCAAAAAATATTCCACCTACGCCCCGGGCCTCATTACGATGGGGAATAAAGAAATATTCATCGCACCATTGTTTGTATTCTTCGTAGGCATCGTCACGATAAGTATCGCAAGCGGATTTAAGCGCTGCGTGAAAGGTTTCCGTGTCGGTGTCGTCGGGAAACATGGGGTTAAGATCGCTGCCGCCGCCAAACCATTGGCGTGTAGTACATATAAAACGGGTATTCATATGCACCGCAGGCACTAACGGCGAATGCATATGCGCCACAAGAGAAATGCCGCTGGCCCAAAAGCGCGGATCTTCTTCAGCACCGGCCATTTGCTTGCGAAATTCGGGCGAAAATTCTCCATGTACGGTAGAAATGTTTACACCGACCTTTTCAAACACACGACCTTTCATAATACGCATTTCACCGCCGCCTCCACCTTCACGTTCCCAATGTTTGCTGGCAAATTTGCCTATGGGAAGGGTGGTGTTTGTTCCGGTAAGCTCGGTTTCTATTTTTTCAAACTCGGTGCATATCTGGTCGCGCAACAATGCAAACCATTTTGAGGCTTGTATTTTGCGTTCTTCTAACGCTTCGGCAGAAAGTTCATAGGCGGTGGCTGTGTTAGTGCGCATAATAAAATTCCTGCAACGAATAGATAAAGCGGAGTTTCGCTGAAATGGGAAAAAAGTTGCTTAGAAATGTTTTTCGTTCTTACAAAACCCAGCGGTTTGCTGCAAGCCCAAACTCAGCACCATTGCCAAACTAACCACCACATTCAGTGAACGCGCCTCGGGTTGCATGGGAATGCGCACTCGTGCATCGGCGCTGGCTGCAACCTCATCGGGAACACCAGCGCTTTCCCGCCCGGCTAAAAGGATGTCATCAGAGCGAAAAGTGAATTCTGGTAATGACTCACTGCCTTTGGTGGTGAGCAATACAATGCGCGGTGGGGGTGTGAGCGCATTACGCCAACGTAAAAATTCCTGCCATGAATTGTGGCGGGTGAGGGCAGCATAATCGATATAATCCATTCCAGCGCGACGGATACGTTTATCATCCAAAATAAATCCGCAAGGTTCTATCACTTCTAGCCCCACCTGCATACAAGCGGCCAAACGCAAGGCGCTGCCTAGGTTTTGGGGAATGTCAGGCTGATATAATGCAAGTTTCATGTGACTAATTTACCTCATTTGAGGGTGGAATCTAGCACAAAGGCGCAAAGAAAAATTGATTTATGTGAATTTTCCCCTTAAATACGGGGTAGCTTGACGCAATCCGTCTTTTAACTTCTCGTTCGCAAATTCAGAACAGGAACCCGTATGGCCCATACAGACACACAAAACACGAATGCCCCCGCTGAACATGGCGATCATGATGGCGAAACCCGCCGCGACTTTATTGTACTTACTGCTGCCGGAATGGCCGCTGTGGGAGCAGGGTCGCTTGCATGGCCGCTAATAGATTCAATGAATCCTGCCGCCGATGTGCTGGCGCTTTCTTCTACCGAAGTTGACCTTTCCCCCATTGCCGAAGGACAAAGCATTACCATAATGTGGCGGGGTAAGCCGGTATTTATCCGTAATCGCACTGGTGCAGAAATTCAGGAAGCGCGTAGCGTCGATGTTTCTAGTCTGCGCGACCCGCAAAAAGATGAAGAACGTGTGCAAAAAGGCCACGACCAATGGTTGGTGATGCTTGGTGTTTGTACGCATCTGGGATGTGTGCCGCTAGGAAATAAAAGTGGTGATTACGATGGCTGGTTCTGCCCTTGCCATGGTTCACATTATGATACATCTGGCCGGATCCGTAAAGGTCCCGCGCCCACAAATCTTGTTGTGCCGGAATATGTTTTCCTGTCCGACAACCGCATTAAAATTGGCTAAGTTAGGGAGATAGCAATATAATGGCTACTGCTTCAAACAAAGATAAAGGCGCTGTAGGTAAGGCAATAGAATGGGTGGATTATCGTCTGCCAATCTTCTCTATGGCCAATCACAGCCTTGGTGTATATCCCACTCCACGTAATTTAATTATTACCGGTATTGTGCTTGCTATGAGCTATACTCCTCACGTTGATTATGCGTTTGATAGTGTTGAACATATTATGCGCGATGTTAATTACGGCTGGCTTATCCGCTATACCCATGCGGTGGGGGCGTCGATGTTCTTTGCCGTGGTTTATATACATATTTTCCGTGGCTTGTATTATGGCTCCTATAAATCACCACGCGAAGTGTTGTGGTGGCTGGGAATTGTGATTTTGCTGCTAATGATGGCCACTGCCTTTATGGGTTATGTGTTGCCTTGGGGGCAAATGAGCTTTTGGGGAGCAACAGTAATTACCAACTTATTCTCGGCATTTCCGGGCATTGGCGAAAGTATTGTAACCTGGCTTTGGGGTGGCTTCGCAGTAGACAACCCAACGCTAAACCGTTTCTTTGCGTTGCATTATTTGCTTCCGTTTTTAATTGTTGGTGTGGTTGCATTGCATTTGGTTGCACTGCATGAACACGGCTCAAACAATCCGCTGGGTATTGATGCCAAAGGCCCACAGGATAAAATTCCATTCCATCCTTATTATACAGTTAAAGATTTTGTTGGTTTTTCCGTTTTCTTTATGGTGTTTGCCTATTTTATCTTTTTCTCACCTAATTCGTTAGGCCATGCAGATAATTACATTCCTGCGGATCCTATGGTAACACCTGCGCATATTGTGCCTGAATGGTATTTCTTGCCATTTTACGCTATTTTGCGTGCTGTACCCGATAAGTTGCTTGGGGTGCTGGCAATGTTTGCCTCGATTCTTATTTTGTTTGTTTTGCCATGGCTGGACACTTCCAAAGTGCGTAGCGCTAAATTCCGTCCCATGTATCGTCTGGCGTTTTGGGTGTTCCTGTTCGATTGCGTGTTGCTGACATATGCCGGTGGCCAAACCGCTGATTGGGGTGTATTGCTGGCATTTGACCAAAGCTGGCTGCCTGATGTTACGGTTCCACGCATTGCTGCATTATATTACTTTTTGCACTTTTTGGTGATTGTGCCGCTGATTGGCTTTAAAGAAAAGCCATTGCCGCTGCCCGCCAGCATTTCGCATCCCGTGGTGAAAACCAAGGCTAAAGCATAACAAGGAGACTGATGATGTTAAAATATGTAGCCTCGCTTCTTGTAGCTGGTGTTATTGCAATGGGTAGTATATCTGCACATGCTGCCGGAGATCAAAAGCACCCAAAAGATATGCATTGGCAGTTTGATGGTATGTTTGGAACCGTGGATCGTGCATCTGCCCAACGTGGATTACAGGTTTACCGCGAAGTATGCGCTTCGTGTCATGGGCTGAAACGTGTGGCCTTCCGTAACCTGATGGAAATTGGCTTTGCCGAAGGCGAGGTTAAAACGATTGCGGCCGATTATAGTGTGCAGGATGGCCCGAACGATGAAGGCGAAATGTTTTCGCGTCCCGGATTGCCATCAGACCGCTTTGTTTCGCCGTTTCCAAATGAAAAAGCAGCGCGTGCGGCCAATGGTGGAGCATACCCACCGGATTTGAGCCTGATGGTAAAGGCACGTCCCGATGGTGCAAATTATTTGTATTCACTGATGGTGGGTTATGAGCCAGCACCGTCGCATGTGACGCTATCTCCCGGGCAATATTATAACCCCTATTTTCCCGGTGGGTTGTTGGCAATGCCGCCACCGCTTTCGGATGGGTTAGTGACTTATCAGGACGGTACGGTTGCCAGCACCGAACAAATGTCTAAAGATTTGGTCAATTTTTTGCAATGGACTGCAGAGCCAGAAATGGAACAGCGTAAGCGCATGGGTATCAAGGTGTTGGTATTCTTAGCAATTATGACAATATTGTTCTACATTGCCAAAAAACGTATCTGGCGGGACGTAAGCCGCTAAGCGCTTGACTTCACAATAATTCCACATTATCTTGCCCCTATAATTAGCAATATGGAGCATGGCAATGAGCTATGATTTGGAAATTTTCAACGGCAATCCCGAAGACGCAGAGGAAACTTTTGCGCATTTGGATTGCCGTTTGGTATGGCATACTTTAAAAGAGCTGCTTCCATCAGAGAAAATTGAGTTTGGTGAAGATGAGTTGGTGTGGTTTTTGCCCACGCGCACCGTGTCTATGTATCTGGGGCGCGAAGACGAAACAGTGCAAACTATTGCTGCCATGTTGGTGCTGGGCGATCGCTCCGAAGAAACAGAGTTAACCTATCCACCGAAAGCGTTGGAAGATCCAGAACAAGTGCGCGAAGATTTAAGCCGTGTCATTGTCACGCTATTGGCACTGGCAGATAAATTAGGCGCACAGGTTTATGACCCCCAGAATGACATGATATGGACCCATGATAAAGTATCGGACTTTGTAGATAATTTCGACCATGACGAAGCAGTAATGCGAGTAATGCAGCAACATCTGGCGCAAGGAGATGTTGAAGGCGCAGCCATAGACGCGAATGATGGCTTTACCCCAGAAAATGAAACTCATACACGTCGGCCAACACTGAGCCAAAGTGGTTTATATACAATTATATCACTAATCATAGTGGTGGGGTTTGTTGGCATGAAACTTATGCACCGCGCTGAACGCAACGAGGCGCGCCAGAATCGCATGGTTGAGCAACAGGAACCGGCGCGTTATCCGGGGTATCAATCTGCACCAACACAAAGCATGCGAACAGGCGTACCCAGCGCCAGAATCTGGTTGGCTGAAGATTATACTATAAATCGCTCAGATTTAGAAAATGCAGAAGGCACCCGCGCTTTAACATGGGTAATACAGGCAAATGGCAATACAATGCTGGAGCGTAACGCAAAAAATGAAATGCAATACAGATATTATAGGCTGCAGCCCGGTGTTACTTACACGGTATATTTAAAAGCGTTTTTTGATGGCGCGTATCATACCGTAAGCAATGTGCTGAGTTTTCAAGTTCCATAACATATGAATGCTTTAATTCTCCGAAGTAGTGTTATCGGCAATAACGGCGACTTTGCGACGACTGAACATCGCTTTAAATTCATCAACCATAATCACTTTAAAGCTAAGCACGCAAAACCCATATACCATTATTCCTGATCCAATTATGGCGGCTAACGCTAGAGCACGATATAACAGCGTTTCATTAAATACATGTATCAGTAGGTTATGCGCTCCGTATAATACACTGGCCATGATGGCGCAGGAGAGGACGATGCGTGGTACACGGGTGCGTAAACGTGCATCTATTACCATCAAGCCGCGTTTATTAAGAATCCACGCCATAAGCAACACATTGACCCATCCGGCAACAGTGGTGGCCAAGGCCAGTCCAACATGTTGCATGGGGCCAACTAAGGCCAGATTCAACACAAGGTTCAAAATCATACATACCCCTGCAATTTGAAACGGTGTCTTGGTATCTTGATTAGCATAAAATCCGGGTGCTAATACTTTAATAAGAACGAACGCAGGCAGGCCAAGCCCATAGGCCATAAGCGCCGGATAGGTGGCACGTGTAGCATCGGCGGTAAATGCTCCATGTTCAAATAAGGTAGAAATCATCGGCTGGGCAATAATTAAAATAGCAGCCGCAGCGGGCATGGCCAATAGTAACACCAGCTCTATGGCGCGGTTTTGTGTGTAAAGTGCCTTGGACTTATCGCTTTCTCGTAATTGTTTGGACAGCATAGGCAGCAGCGCGGTACCAACCCCTACACCAATTACCCCCAACGGCAGCTGATTAATACGATCTGCATAATACAGATACGATACGCCCTCTGGCACACTGGAGGCTATTATCATATCAATCATAAGGTTAACTTGCGCCACTCCAGCACCTAAGGCCGCAGGGCCAATAAGCACAAGCAGTTTCTTTACATTTTTAGTTAGTGCCGGACGGCTTAGAGGCGGCAGTATATTATAGCGCTTGCAAAATAAGATCAGCCATAGCAACTGCATGACTCCTGCGACTACTACCCCCCACGATAACGCATGTGCCGGTGTGGGAAATGCATCGCGAAAAGCGATGATGCTGGTAATTAAAGCAATATTCAGCAAAATGGGCGAAGCGGCTACGGCGGCAAATTTATCGCTGCTATTCAGCACCCCGCCTAACAGCGACACCAAAGATATGAATATAATATAAGGGAAAGTGATGCGCGTGAGGGCAACGGCCAAATCAAATTTATCGGGGTCATTACCAAACCCGGGTGCAAGCACCAGCATTATTTGTGGCATAAAAATTTCTACCACAATGGTTAATACGACTAAGATACACAATAAAACGGCCAAAGATTCACCCGCAAGTTTTTGTGCGGCAGGTTTGCCATCGGAAGCAAGTGTTCCGGCATAAAGCGGTACAAAAGCAGAGTTAAATGCCCCTTCGGCAAATAGCCGGCGCATAAAATTCGGCAGTTTGAAGGCAACAAAAAACGCATCGGTCATAGCGTTGGCGCCCACAAAACTTGCAATACAAATATCGCGCAAAAAACCTAAAACGCGTGACATAAGCGTGAAAACGCCAATAGTGGCGGCAGAGCGAAAAAGTGACATAAAATTCCACAGGAAAATAACGGGGTAAACCCACGATTTTTGTTGCGTAAGTGCGTGGTCTACTTATAGTCCTAAACCGTGTTTCCAACAAAGCATTTTATACAGCGAATATTACGGTTAAGAAAGGCTTATGCTGGCATTTTTAGAAATCATTGCAGGGCTGATCCTGCTGGTAGGCGGCGGAGATGTTTTGGTTAAAGGCGCGGTGGCGCTTTCCAAAAATCTGGGCGTATCTTCTATTGTTATTGGCCTGACGGTCGTGGCTTTTGGCACCTCTGCGCCAGAGCTGTTCATTAGTGTGCAATCAGCGGTAGACCATCCCGATATTGCCATTGGCAATGTGCTTGGCAGTAATATTGCCAATGTTATGCTGGTGATTGGCGCGACCACACTGGTAATGCCCGTTGTGGTGCATAAGCAAATGGCGCGCCGCGATGGCAGCGTTATGATGCTAATTACCTTGCTATTCGTTATCTGGACAATGAATGGTACATTGCATTCTTTTGAAGGCGGTGTATTGCTAATTATTGTTGCAGCCTACACGCTGTATACGATTCGTGATGTGCGGCTAAACCGTGCAGATCCTTCGATTATTGAGGGCATAGAAGAAGAAACCAATGTCGAAATGCGCACGGGTATGGCTCTTCTATACTGCCTTGGTGGAGTGTTTTTATTAAGTTTTGGCTCAGAAGTGCTTATTGAAGGCGCGGTGACCCTTGCGGAGTTAATAGGTTTATCGAAGGCCGTGATAGGCGTAACTATTATAGCCGTGGGCGGTTCGACCCCCGAATTGGTGACCTGTCTGGTTGCGGCGTTCAAACGCCACGGCGATATAGGGCTGGCCAATGTGGTGGGCAGTAATATATTCAACCTAACGGCGGTTATTGGCGCGGCAACAATGGTTGCGCCCCTACCAATTGCAGAGCAATTCCGCCAGGTTGATTTATGGGTGCTGCTAGGCGTGACATTTGCGTTCTTTGCCGCTATGCTTGCGCGCAAACAAATTGGCCGCATAGAAGGTGTGGTTATGCTCGTAGCCTATATGAGCTATGTAGGCTGGCAATATAATATTATAGCGTAATTTACGGAGATAATCACCATGGCGTGGTTCCCATTGCATTTGATTCCCCACGGCACAAAAATACGATTTGTGCGTTTTCGCAATCTGGCATTTGTGCTTTCTGCGCTTATGATTATCGGCTCTATAGGTCTGATTGCCACCAAAGGCCTGAATCTGGGAATTGATTTTACCGGCGGTGTATTGATTGAGCTTCGAACAGAAACTGAAGCTGATTTGGGGCAAATGCGCAACCTGCTGTCGGATAAGAAATTTGGCGAGGTGAGTCTGCAAAATTTTGGTGATGCCCGTGAAGTGCTGATTCGCATTCAGGCCAATGATGAAAATCAATCCGAAATTGTTGCGGGTGCAAAAGCCGCGCTTGATAACGCCATAGAAAATATTGATTATCGGCGCGTAGAATATGTTGGCCCAACCGTGGGGCAAGAGCTGGTACGTGCAGGCTTTACTGCACTTGGCTTGTCGCTTCTAGGGATGATGCTGTATGTATGGTTTCGATTCGAGTGGCAATACGGTATTGGCGGTATTATCGCATTGATGCATGATGCCATTATTCTGCTGGGATTCTATGCCTTTATGGGCTTGGATTTTGGTTTGTCGGCCATCGCGGCGATCCTCACCGTTATCGGCTATTCTATCAACGATTCAGTAGTAATTTATGACCGCATTCGCGAGAACTTGCGCAAGTTCAAAAAAATGCCCATAGATGACCTGCTGAATCTCAGCATTAATGAAACCTTGTCGCGTACTGTATTGACCGGTGGCACTACGTTACTGGCATTAATAACCTTGGCATTATGGGGCGGTGAAATTATTCGTGGATTTGCGCTGGCCATTGGCTTTGGCGTGGTAATCGGAACCTATTCTTCCATATATATTGCAGCGCCGGTATTAAGCATAATGCACGTGCGTAATAGCGAAGATGGCGTCAATGATGCCAAACCCGCAGGTAAAAACAAAGCCTCTGGCGAGCCAGCATAGTTTCCAGTGTTATGAAGATTGTTCACACCGCATCATTCTGGCCGGAATCTGCACATGATAGCGTTATGGTGCTGGGTAATTTTGATGGTATGCATAAAGGCCACCAAGCGGTAATTGGTCGCGCCCGTGACATTGCCCGTGCGCAAAATCTTCCATTAGCAATGATGACCTTCGAGCCACATCCCCGTCGTTTTTTCCAACCAGAATTGCCCATGCTGCGCATTGTACCTTTTGCAGAAAAAGCACGGCTACTGCGCGATGCAGGAGTGGAGTATTTGTATGTAGCGCGGTTTAATGCGCAATTTTCCAAACTTAGCGCCGAAGAGTTTATTGGTGCCATATTGCGCGAAACTCTGCATGTGGCACATGTGGTAACCGGACATGATTTTGCTTTTGGCAATAAACGCAGTGGCGACGGCGATACATTAAACAGCTATGCTAAAACATATAATTATGAATACACACAAGTGCCAGCTGTGACTATGGATGGCGCGAATGCCTATTCTTCTACTGCCATACGCCAAGCCTTAGCCGAAGGTCGCATGAAAGATGCGGCAGCCATATTAGGTCGCCTTTACAGCATTAAGGGCATAATAATTCATGGCGATAAGCGTGGAAGAAGCATTGGCTTTCCTACCGCTAATATTCGCCCTGCGCCATTATACAGGCCGCGCTACGGCGTCTATGCAGTGCGCTTGCATCTGGGTGAAAAAGACTATGATGCCGTGGCAAATTTTGGTTTTCGCCCAACGTTGGATGGACAGCGCTGCGTACTGGAAGTGCATGCGATAGACGCGGAATTTGATGCCTATGGCCACTCGGCACGGGTAGAGTTTTTAGAATTTATACGCGCTGAAAAGAAATTTTCTGGTGTGGAGGCATTGGTTGCGCAAATTAGCAACGATGTGGAAGCCGCCAAGGCAATACATGCGACACACACTCCTATTGTCGAGGTTTTATGAAATTCTTTCCCCCTTCGCAACGGCATTTTATACTGGGCATGGCTGTCGCTTTGATTGCCTTAGTGCTGGATCAGATAAGCAAGCTCTGGCTGGTAGATCATATGGAGCTGGCAAAAATAGAAAATGGCATAGAGATTTTGCCGTTTTTCAAGCTGGTGATGGTATGGAACTATGGCGTGAGCTTTGGCATGTTTTCTGCCGTAGGGGATGATAGCCGCCGCTGGCTGTTGATCGCGGTGGCCGCTGTAATTACTGCAATAATGTTTGTGTGGCTATGGAAATCCCATACGAAACTGCTATCGTTGGCGCTTGGGCTGGTGATTGGCGGAGCGATAGGCAATGTGTTTGATCGCCTGCGTTGGGGGGCAGTAGCCGATTTTTTCTATCTGCATTACGACGAGTGGTATTGGCCAGCATTTAATATAGCCGATAGTGCAATATTTATAGGGGTTGTGCTTTTGTGCTGGGATAGTATTGTAAACCCTGAGAAAACCACCTAGCCTGTTTTTGGAGGCAATTGACTATGTTAAAAACCCGTTTTTCATTTATGCCCGTCTGGTTGCGTAATGTTGCCTTAAGTGTTGTGGCTATTTCGGCTCTAAGTGCCTGTAATGGCAGTGAACTGCGTCAATCCATGGGTATGGAGCGCAACAACCCTGATGAATTTCAAGTGGTATCGCGTCCAGCATTGTCGGTACCCCCCGTATATCATCTACGACCACCGTCCGAAGATGCGATAACTACCTCGGCTGCTGATGAGCGCGCACAAGCATTGGTGTTTGAGGGAAAAGAGCTGCCTTTTTATCAACGCCGCGATGGGGCAGACATGCAATCCGAAACCGCCGTTACTGCGGTAGCAGAAAACCCGCTTAGCACTCAGGCCGAATCGGTATTGCTGCAAAATGCCGGTGCTGCACAGGCGAATCCTGAAATTCGTAGCATCCTGAAAAATGAAGCTACCGCCTACGCTCCCACTGCCAAAAAAGACCGCAGCTTTATGGATAAAATGAAGCGTGGCTGGTTTGTGGCGGATGAAGGTGATCCGGTAGTGGATGCGAGCAAAGAACAGCAGCGTATCAACGAAAACAAAGCCAGCGATAAACCGCTAACTGAGGGCGAAACCCCCGTGGTAGACCCTAAAGATAAAAGCTTTCTTGATACATTATTTTAGTACGCGCTTTACTGATTAAGCTAAGCCATGGAGGCAATATGACACGTTTGCTAACACGCCTGATTACGCTGGGAATCTTGCTGCTAGGGCTGTTACCAGCGATGGTACACGCAGCCGAGCCGGTAGAGGTAGATACCTTTACGCTGGAAAACGGTATGAAGGTGGTAGTGATTCCTAACCATCGTGTGCCAGCGGTCAGCCACATGGTATGGTTTCGTATCGGATCAGCAGATGAGCCACGCGGGTATTCGGGATTGGCGCATTATCTGGAACACATGATGTTCAAGGGCACCGACAAGCTGAAAGTTGGCGAATATTCGCAGATTGTTTCAAAACATGGCGGCGACCATAATGCATTCACCAGTTATGATTATACCGGCTATTATGTAAATATTGCCAAAGAATATCTGCCGCTGGCTATGGAGCTGGAAGCTAACCGAATGGTGAACCTCAAGGTGGATGACGAAGAGTTTTTAAAAGAGCGCGCTGTAATTATGGAAGAGCGCAGTATGCGCACCGATAATCAGCCAGCAGCATTACTCCGCGAACAGATGATGGCGGCATTATACATCAACCATCCTTATCACACGCCAATTATAGGTTGGCGCCACGAGATGGAGGCGCTTAACCGTAAGCAGGTGTTTGATATGTATCACCGTTTTTATCACCCTAATAATGCGGTGTTGATAGTTGCGGGTGATATCACTGCAAAAGAGCTAAAGCCATTGGCACAAAAATATTACGGTGTTTTGCCCCGTGGAGAAGAACTCAGCCGCGACTGGACGGCAGAGCCAAAAGCCGTGGCAGAGCGACGGGTGGTTTTACGCGATAGCAAGGTGTTGCAACAAGCATTTCGGCGCTACTATCTTGCTCCCAGCATAGTTAACGGCGAGACAGAACATGCTATTCCGCTTGGTTTATTGTCGCAAATCGCCGGCGGAAGTCAAACCAGCCGACTTTATCAGGAATTGGTTGTGAAGCGCAAACTCGCTACCAGCGCTGGAGCATATTATGATGGTATAGATCTGGGGCCATCAGCTTTTGTGGTGTCGGCCACTCCCGCTGAAAATGTGTCGCTGGAAACGCTGGAAGCAGCTGTCGATGAAGTATTGGCTGAAATCATGCAAAAAGGTGTGAATGCCGATGAGATGGAACGCGCCAAAACCCAATCTAAAGCCGATGTGATTTATGCCCGCGATGGTCTGCAATCCCTCGCCTATATCATAGGTCAGCTTTATATGGCCGGACTGGATGAGCAGTTTTTTAATCAATGGACGGATAAGATTGATGCAATAAGCCCTGTGCAATTGCAAGATGCCGCAAAATATATATTTAAACCCGAACGCTCGGTAACGGGCTGGCTTTTGCCCGAAACTTCGCCCGCACAAACGGATGCGAAGGATGCGCATAATGTAGATAACACCACAGAGGAGTCCGCAAATGCAGCGCAATAAATGGATTGCCACCCTGTTGGGGCTAATGATATTTACCACTCCGGCGCACGCGCAGGAAGTTGATGTGACCACAGTGCCGATTGCCGAAAAAGCAGAGGCATGGCTTGTGGAAAGCCGCGATGTTCCAATTATTACGGTAATGATGGCGTTTCGCGATGCTGGCAGCACCAGCGATACAAAAGAAAAATATGGCCGTGCCCAAATGACCGCCGCCTTACTGAACGAAGGCGCGGGAGAATTAGATGCGCTGGAATTTAATCAGATGCTGGAAAGTCACGCCATAAAACTGGGATTTGGCGCGGATGATGATTTGCTTTACCTGCAGATGGAAACCCTTACTGAAAATGCCGATAAAGCCTTTGAGCTTTTAGCGCTTGCACTTACCCAGCCACGTTTTGACGAAGCGGCAATTGCGCGCATAAAAGGACAAATGCATAGTGGGTTGCGTCTGCTTGAAGAACAGCCGAGTTATGTCGCCAAAAAGGCGCTAACTTCGGCGGTGTTGGGCGACCATCCTTATGCTAACCCTACCGAAGGTACGCATGAGACTATTGATGCCATTACAAAAGCCGATTTAAAAGAATATCTTGCTCATTATATCACGCTGGGAAATCTCACCATGAGTGTGGTGGGAGATGTGGACGCGAAAGCCCTGCAAGCACTCACTAAGAAACACTTTTCGGCATTACCCAAAACCTTTGATGCGCAGCATAAAGTATCGCAATTAGAGCCAATATTAATGGGGCAAACCGATGTGGTGCGCCGTTCGATTCCGCAAACCGTTATTTCTTTTGCTGGCAAAGGGGTCGCTCGCGATGACAAAGATTTTTACGTTGCCTATGTGCTGAACCATTTGCTGGGTGGCGGCGCATTAACGTCTAAGCTGGGAAATGAAATACGCGAAAAACGCGGTTTGGCCTATAGTGTTTCCACTGGCCTTTCGATAAAAGACCATGGCGTTTTATTCGCGGGTGGGTTTGGTACACGTAACGATCAGGCTGCCGAAGCACTTAAAGTGCTAATGGATACTTTACGCGCCACGCAACAAGGTGACATTAGCGAAGAAGAGGTGTCAGAGGCAAAAAGCTATATTATCGGTGCGTTTCCGCTGGTTTTGGCCAGTAATGACGGCATAGCAATGATGCTACAAATGATGCAACGTTATAAGCTTGGGAAAGATTACCTAGCCAAACGCAATGCGTATATGGAGGCAGTTAGCCGCGAAGATGTGATTCGTGTGGCAAAAGAATTGTTTAATCCTAACCAAATGGTGGTGATTGGCGTGGGCGATCCCTCTGAGAATCTTGCAGATTTTCGCTAAGAATAAAAAACAATAAACAATAAACACGAGGATCATCATGCATTATCGTCACGATATTGAAAGCCTGTCCGAAGATTCCATCGGTAAGGAAGGGCTTAGCCCCGCAAGTTTAAGTGAGCATTATAGCGCTTTATCTAAAGGCATTGGATTGTTGCAACAATGGCGTGATGAAAATCATCTGCCAATGCTACGCCTTCCTGATAGCACCGAAGATTTAGATGAAATTGAAGAAGTTGCGGCTTGGTTTCGTCAGCAATTTGCCCATGTGCTGGTTATTGGTACCGGCGGTTCCAGCTTGGGGGGGCAAACATTGGCCGCACTCAAGGAAAACCCCTATCATGCGCCAAAAAAACAGGCCCCGCGCTTGTGGTTTCTGGATAATGTCGATCCCCATAGCATGAACATGCTTTTGGAATCGCTTGACCTTTCTCAAATCGGCTGTCTGGTTATCAGTAAATCTGGCGGCACAGCAGAAATTATTGCGCAGACACTGATTGTGCTTGATGCCATGGAAAAATCTTTAGGCAAAGCCGCCATATCACAGCATTTTGTGAGTATTACCGAGCCTAAAGATAACCCTTTGCGTCGCTTATCCAGCCAATATAATATCCGCACGCTGGAGCATGACCCGAAAATCGGTGGGCGTTTTTCTGTGCTGTCGCGGGTTGGTTTGATTCCTGCGGCAATTGCTGGCCTCGATATTCGCGCATTACGCCAAGGAGCGAATAATGTGTTGCAAGCTACATTACAAGCAGTAAGCAACCCGCAAGATGCTCCTGCAGCAATCGGAGCAGCGGTGAATTTTGCTTATATGCAGCGCAATCGTAACATTGCAGTTTTAATGCCCTATTGTGACCGATTAGCGTATTTTGGTATGTGGTATCGCCAGCTTTGGGCTGAAAGTCTGGGAAAAGACGGAAAAGGCAGCACGCCTGTGCGTGCTTTAGGTACCGTTGACCAGCACAGCCAATTGCAACTCTATTTAGATGGCCCAAAAGACAAGCTATTCACGCTTATTCATCCCGCAGTAGCAGGACAAGGGCCACTAATCAATGGAGATATTATTCAAGAGAAAAGCCTGAGTTATATCAACGGCCAACGTATTGGTGATGTAATGGCGGCGTATCAGCAAGGTACATCTCGTAGTTTACATAAAAACCATTGCCCCGTACGTCATATTTGGTTGGAAACTGTGGATGAGTCCTCGCTGGGCGCACTGTTAATGCACTTTATGCTTGAGACGATTTTAACCGCACATTTGATGGGAGTTGATGCTTTTGACCAGCCTGCTGTAGAGGACAGCAAAATTTTTGCGCGGGAATATTTGTCGCAGCATCCGGCGAAAGCGACGGCATAAATGGGGCATATCCGCGTTTTACCCACCATAACCGTAAATCGCATCGCAGCGGGCGAGGTAATAGAACGGCCAGCTTCAGCGGTGAAAGAACTGGTGGAAAACGCAATTGATGCCGACGCCACGCGCATTGAAGTACATGTGAAAAGCGGTGGCAAAACGGCAATTTCGGTTATTGATAATGGCCGTGGCATGAGCCGTGATGAATTGCCCGTGGCTATCTCCCGCCATGCTACCAGTAAATTGCCCGATGATGACCTGCTTAATGTGCATTTTCTTGGCTTTCGCGGCGAAGCATTACCATCCATAGGCTCTATTAGCCGGTTAGAGATCACCAGCCGCATTGCAGGAGATGAAAATGCATGGAAAATAAATGTACATGGCGGCGATGTGGGCGAAGTGCAGCCGGCGGCTCATTCGCAAGGCACCCGCATAGATGTAAATGATTTGTTTTACGCGACACCGGCGCGGTTGAAATTTTTGAAAAGCGATGTCGCCGAAGTGCGCTTTATCAGCGATATTGTACAACGTCTGGCAATGGCCAACCCTAAAGTGGCGTTTTATCTGACATCGGATGGACGAAAATTATTGCGGGTAGAAGCCTCTGCGCAAGAAGACTTATTCGATGCCCGCCTCAAGCGCCTTGCCGATGTCATGGGGAGGGAATTTGGCGAAAATGCCATTCCTCTGGCGGCAGAGCGCGAAGGGGCGTGTTTATACGGATTTGCAGGGTTGCCCACTTATAGTCGCGGCACTTCCACCGCGCAATATTTGTTTGTTAATGGCCGTCCCGTACGTGACAAATTGTTGCTTGGCACCGTACGTGCTGCCTATCAGGATTTTCTCGCCCGGGATCGTCATCCGGTAGTGGCGTTGTTTATAGATATTCCTTGCGAAGAGGTGGATGTAAACGTGCATCCGGCAAAAGCAGAGGTGCGCTTTCGTGATGCTGCGCTCATTCGTGGTATGATTATTGGAGCGCTCAAACATGCGCTGGCTGAGGCCGGATTTCGCGCCTCGACAACGGTTTCTTCTTCGGCATTATCCTCGTTTCGCCCGCAGCATAACACGCCACACTTACCATATAGTCCTGCGGGAAATAACAATTTTTCACAAAATTATCAAGCGCCAGATCATACGCAACACGCTGCATTTTACGACAGTGCGACGGCTACCCAAATGCAACCGCAAAACTCACCCAATAACTCATTCTTTGCGCAACAAGCGCCACAAATGCGCCATGATACATGGCAACAAGATGCCAACTCTTTACAGCAATCCTCAGAAATGGCACAACATTATCCGCTGGGGGCAGCCTGCGCCCAGTTGCATGAAACCTATGTGGTGTCGCAAACGCAAGATGGTATTGTGATTGTTGATCAGCATGCAGTCCATGAACGGCTGGTTTATGAGCGCATGAAAACCGCCTTAGCTGAAACTGGTATTGCACGCCAATGCTTGCTGATTCCTGAGGTGGTGGAGCTGGATAGCTATGCCGCCATGCAACTAATTAACCGCGCCGATGAGCTGGCAGAACTCGGTTTGGTAGTAGAAGCATTTGGTGAAGGAGCCGTGGTGGTGCGCGAAGTTCCAAGCCTGTTAGGCGATACGGATGTAAAAGGCCTGATTAAAGATTTAGCCGATGATTTAGCAGAATTTGGCGAAACCCTCGCCCTGCGCGATAAGCTGGAGCATGTGTGCGGCACAATGGCTTGTCATGGCAGTGTACGCGCCGGCCGCAGGCTAAATGCTGCCGAAATGAATGCCTTGCTAAGGCAAATGGAAAATACTCCACATTCCGGCCAATGTAACCATGGGCGACCCACTTATGTGGAATTAAAGCTATCTGATATTGAAAAACTCTTTGGTAGGCGTTAGTAAGAAGCATGTATTTATGGATTTATGACGCAGTATTATTGATTTCGGCATTTATTTTCGCAGTGGCAGCCACTGGCGGCGCCTATGCGCTTATGCGAAAGCTGGAAATTGTAGATATACCCAACGAACGTAGCAACCATTCACAGCCCACACCTCGCGGTGGCGGGTTGGGCATTGTTTTTGCCAGCGTTGCGTTTTTAATCGTAGCCGATGCGCCGGGCAGTCTGATATGGGGAATTATCCTCTTAGCCGGACTTTCGTTTTGGGATGATTTGCATGGGGTGTGTGCCAAAAAGCGCTTGATCGCACAAGTGATTATCAGCGCATGGGCCGTATTCAGCAGCTATGAAGGCCATGTGCTGGCAGGCATTTTACCACAATGGACAGAAATGCTGTTGCTCACCTTCGCGCTGGTATGGTTTTTGAATTTATTTAATTTTATGGATGGCTCCGATGGTTTAGCCGCTAGCGAAAGCATTTGTATATCCTTAGGAATTCTAGCCATTGCAGCGATAGCAGTGGTGTCGGTGCAACTGACCTCATTCGCGCTTATTGCATTAGGTGCTTCGCTAGGCTTTATTTTGTGG